>JAUHYH010000185.1 GCA_030426585.1 Bacteriovoracia bacterium | reverse complement strand
CCATGACTTTAGGAGGCTTAGCGATTGCGATCGGGGAATTAGTGGATGATGCCATTGTTGATGTTGAAAATGTTTTCAGACGACTCAAGGAAGCACGACAGAGTGGAGCGATAAAAAATCCGTTGAAAATTATCTTTGAAGCTTCCAGTGAGGTTCGAAACTCGATTGTGATTTCAACTGTTATTGTTGTCCTTGTTTTCGTTCCGCTTTTCTTTTTAAGTGGTATTGAAGGGCGACTTTTTATCCCATTAGGGATTGCTTATATCATCTCATTGATAGCCAGTCTTTTTGTCTCCTTAACGGTGACACCTGTTCTTTGTTCATTCTTTCTTCCTAATGCAAAAGTCATTGAGCATGAGGATGGTAAATTGATTAAATTCCTAAAGAGCTTTGAGAAAGGTATTCTAGATAAAATTCTAGATAAACCAAAGTTAATCATTGGAGCAGCTTCGGTTCTACTCATAGGCTCACTCGCTTTACTTCCCTTAATGGGACGAAACTTCCTTCCTTCATTCAATGAAGGAACAGCAACGATCGGTTTGGGCGCTTGGCCGGGAATTGCGCTTGCAGATTCTAATGAGATTGGAAAACAAGCTGAAGAGTTAATGCTTTCAATCCCTGAGGTTAAGAGTACTGTCAGAAGAACTGGACGGGCCGAGATGGATGAGCATGCTGAAGGGGTTCACTGGAGTGAAATCGATGTGGACTTTCATGAGGAGGGACGGGACCGAGATATTGTCCTTAAGGAACTAAGAGAAAAATTAAAAACGATTCCCAATACCTATGCGAATATTGGCCAACCGATTAGTCATAGACTTGATCATTTACTCTCAGGGGTTAGAGCACAGATTGCAATTAAGATTATCGGTCCAGAACTTAGTGAGCTGAGGAGGCTTGGAAGTGATCTTGAACAAAGACTTAAGAAGGTAGATGGGCTAGTTGATCTTCAATTGGAACAACAAGTTCTCGTTCCTCAAGTTAAGATTCAAATCTACCGTGATGACGCTGCCAACTATGGTATCAATATCAGTGACTTGGTTGAGACGTTAGAAATCGCGCTGAATGGAAAGACGGTTGGGAATATCATTGAGGGTCAAAAGATCTTTGATATTACTATGCGCTTTCAAGAAGACATCAGAGAAAACTTTGAAGCACTTGAGGATGTAGCTGTTAGGGTTCTTCCAACTGGTCAAGTGGTGAAGCTTAAAGATGTCGCTTCTGTTTATGAGACGGAGGGGCCCAATATCATTAATCGAGAAAATGCCAATCGAAGAATCGTTGTTCAGGCAAACTCTTCAGGTGTTGCTTTGGATGAACTTGTCAGAAAGATCAATTCTGAAATTCAACAGATGGAATTTCCAACCAACTACTTTGTAGAAATGGGGGGACAATTTGAAAGTGAACAGGAAGCGAGTCGTTTGATTAGCTTATTAGGTATCCTTTCCCTGATTGGTATTATTATTGTGCTCTATTGGCACTTTGGAAGCTTCATGATGTGCCTTCAGGTTTTAACGGCACTTCCGCTGGCCTTGATTGGTAGTATTGTTTCAATCTACCTGACTGAGAAAATTCTTTCAGTTGCAACTCTTATTGCTTTTATCACGTTATGTGGAATTGCCAGTCGTAACGGAGTCATGATGATTTCTCATTACCTTCATCTGATGAAGGAGGAAGGAATGGGATTTGATAAAGAAATGATCATTAGAGGTTCTCAAGAGCGGTTAATTCCTGTGCTTATGACAGCGTTAACGGCGGTCTTTGCTTTAATGCCAATCTTATTCTCGCAAGGTGATCCAGGGAAAGAGATTCTTTATCCGGTTGCAGTTGTTATTACTGGAGGGCTTTTGAGCTCAACATTGTTGGATATTTTTGTAACTCCGGTTGTTTTCTACAATTTCGCTAAAAAAGCGGCGCTAAAAGTTACAAAAGGAGAGGATTCAGATGAATAATTTAACACTTCTTTTCATTGTTTTTATTAGTTTTAGTGAATTAACAATCGCTAAAGAGTATACCTTAAAGGACTTAATTTCGATTGCCCAAGAAAAGGGAATTGATTCAGAGATTCAAAAGGCAAAAGTCTTAGAGATTGAGGCTCAAATTGACCAATCCAAGTCTGATTACTATCCAAAGTTTAGTGGGACAATAGGAGCTGAGCGAGTAGAGTCTCGTTCAGAGCCACAAATTAATGACGATAATTTTGTGGCCGAGCTTAACCTTGATTATAACCTCTACAAGTTTGGTGGAACGAGTGATCGGGTCAAGGCCTTAAAAACGTTGAAAGCAGAGCAAATTAAATCAGCAAATTACTCCAATAAAAAGATTGAAATACAAATCAAGAGAGAGTTTTACGAGGCACTTTACATCCGTGAAATTTTGGAAATGACAAAAAGTGAGCTCAAGTACAACGCAACCTTAAAAAAGCAGGTGAAAAATAGAAAAAGTGCAGGTCTCGTTGGAAATGCTGATGTTCTTGAGATTGAAATGCGAGAAGCAACTCTCAAAAACAAAGTCATTGAACTTGAAGAAGAGCTGAAGCATGCAAAAGATAGAATCAGAAAACTGACTTTTCTTTCTCACGGACAGGAAATCATCCTTAAAGGGGAGATTCAACACGAGCACTTCGATGCCAAAGAGCATGAGCTCGTTGAAGCTGCTATGTTGAAGAACCGAGAACTTGCTCAAAATAAGGCGAAGTTAACTTCGTTGAAATATGAACTCGACTCCTCAAAAATGGCGCGTTTACCTGAACTTAATATTCGAGGTCAGTATGGAAAGCTTAAAGCCTACCAGAGACTCACAAGTGATTCAGTAGAGGGAGTGATTGGGATCTATGTCGATATCCCCTTATTCGACGGGGGAACAAAGAGTTCAGGCGTTGAGCTCTATAAGGCCCGACTTGCTCAGCAGCAAATGCTCGTCAAAAAGAATTCACTCGAGTTAGAAATTAATGTTGCTCATAGCTATGAGAAAATGATGAGTATTCATAAACAAGTTGATCTTGGTGAGATCAACGTTAAGCGTAGTGAAGTCTATTTCAAAAATGTGTTAAGTGAGTACAGGAGAGGAGTTAAAAACTCGATTGACCTTGTCAGTGCAAGAGATCGGTTAATCAATTTTAAAGACGAATTAATATTACACAAGATGAAATTTTTAGTTGCGAAAGCCAACCTAGAGGAGGTAACCGGTGCATCTTTCAAATAAGACCCTCATAATTTTAGGAGGAGCGATACTTACCTTAAATTTATTTGCTGAAGAAATTGTTGAAAATAAATGGCGATTGAGTGATGAGGTTTTAGAAAATAAAGAACTAGTGGATTCAAACTATTCAAGGCATTCACTAAAGTTTGGATTGGGTTCAAAGAATATTCAAAGTATTACGCTTGAAGGGAGTAAGTCTCAATATACACTTGCCGATCAGGATCTTCCTGGACTTGAAATGGCCTATGGGTACGATCTAAGTTTTGAAACAATTGAATCTACTTTTTATACTAATATTGGCTACTTTACTCGTTATAACAAACTGAGTGAAGGTTATGCGGATTTCTCTGCAATTGGAATGAATCTAGGGCTTTCAATCGGTTACAGCTTCTTTCAAAAAATTCAAGTAACGCCTAAACTGTTTGCAGGCGTTGGGTCTTCCTATTACTTTCAAAATGGTGATACTTCTGAGTTAAGTGCGAATGAGAGCATCCAAGAATTAGAGTATGGTCTCGGTTTAGACTTCATGTTTAAGGGAAATAACCCTTACCCTGAGTCTTGGGGGAATCATCTTCTCTTAAGTCTTCAGTATTCCAAGTTTGAGGGCTTAGGAAGTAAAGAGATTGAAGGGGACAAGGTCTTGGCTTCATTAGGAGTGCAGTTATGAAACTTTTAATAAGCTGCCTTCTATTTATGACCTTTGGTTGCGGTAGACCGAGCTCTACTGAACAAGAAAATAATGAACTTCAAGAAAGAAAACAACAAGAGCGTTTAGTAGAAAACTTTGAAATTGTATCAGGAACTTATATTGGTGAATTGAGACTAAAAAGTACGTCAGATGTATATCATGCAGTTTTAGAGTTAAAGGTCATTAACGATATTGATCCAACAACAAACTTACCCTTAAAGCCCAAGTTAGCAGGCTCTCTCTTGATTTATGAAAGGAAAGATGAAGAAGCTATCTTAAGTTATGGGGTAACCCAGGGATCTTTTGATTCATTGAGTTCTAAGCTGACATTGAAATTATCAAATAACCTCACGATTGAAGGAACTGCGAACCAGAATACCTTAGAAGGTGTTCTTCATAGTAGCCTAAGAGGGAATGTAGGTGAACTTAATCTTGTTTGGGAGGAGTAAAGTGAAGTTTCTTAGTTTATTACTTCTTTTTACTAGCGTTAGCTTTGGGAAATCCTTGTCTCATCAAGAATGGGTTGATTACTTTCGCTCACGTGACCTCAACACTCAACTTGAACTTGATCGTCTGAGCAGCGCGAATCTTCAAATAAAAGAAAGGCTAGGTCGGATACTTCCTTCTCTAAATCTTGGAACACTTATTGAAATTGCGGTTTCAGGCCCAATTGGAGTGGTTGGAAACCTTTCAAACTTAATTGGGTTTATGCTTCCAAGTCGTTGGTTTGAGTGGGATGAGTCTAAAATGTATTATCTCTCTCAGTATTATTCTTATATGGCCATGAGAGGGAATGCAATTCTAGCAGCTGAAGATATTTATCTTTCACTTAAAAAGTCTTATTTGATAGATGGTGTCCTTGAAGAGCAATTTAATTTGATCTCCCCTCTGGTTAAGACTATTGATTTGAGAGAAAAGATGGGCGAGCT
>JAUHYH010000184.1 GCA_030426585.1 Bacteriovoracia bacterium | reverse complement strand
TTTGTTTACTTAGTTGAAGACCCAAAAATTGCATGCTGTCTTTTTCTTTATTGGTAAGGTCTAAAGTGTTTTGGGTTTCATTTAAATTGCTTTTAAGGCTTGCTATTTCGCCTGCCTGCTGCTCTACATTTATTTAAAAGCTCGATGAAATCATTCGTTACGAAACTTCCAAACTCATCAAGAAAGATACTCAGTGGTTTTTCCATTGCGATATGCCGCTTAGAACTCTCACTTAATACTTCTGAAGAATGATATAGAAGATCTCCAAGTATCACCTTCCCGATCGCTCTGGCCGTTCTTCCATACCCTTGAGTTGATAGCCCTATATAAAGGCACGCCCCCTGCTCTCTGACTTCACTTATACTTAAGGTGTTCTCTCCTCGAAGAAACTGGTTAAAATCACTCTCTACTATCCCCTTTATTTTCCCTTTAAGACCCTTAACATCCTTATCCTTTGAAAAGCTTGTTTCGAGTTCTTTTAAGATATTTTCAAACGTAATATCAGATCCAGAACGATCAAGATTTTTAATCACATTATATAAGGCCTCACTAGAGGCCTCTTCATAATAAGGCTCACTCCACTCAAAGGACCTCATGATCCTATCAACGATTTGATTAACTGATCCTTCCTTTAATGGATTAATCGAAGAAGAATCCTGATACTTAGGACTAACCACCAAACACTTTCTGTTATAAGCTGAACTTAATTCCTGAAACTCCTTTAATGTTTTATAATCTGCCTTTGGATCAATAAAGATGACGGGCTTACCTCTTCTTAGACTCTCCCTCATTAGAATATTAAGAAGATTCGTTTTCCCATACCCACTGGCTCCCACAATAAAGCTATGCTTAGTGAAATCAATCTCCTCAAGCCAGACATCCTTTCTTGTCTGACAATCAATCCCAAGGCTTAAGGGATTCATTGCCTTTTTCTTATTCGTGAGATCTTTACTTACAATCGGCTCGAATTTCTTTTTGTTTGTTGCCTTATTAAACCCAATCTTTATTAGCTCAAAGAGTGCTTGAACAACCAGAACACAGACCTCATGAAAAATCTCTTGAATGGGAGTAAATAAATCAAGTGATGTATCTTGCTTCTTATTCATAGACATGCTCGTATGCTTTAAAAGGACTAATAGAAATAGTTCTGTTTCCAACTTGGATCGTCTTCTCAGGAGACTCATATTCAATAATGTATTGCTTCTTAACTTTCCCTTTTAGATGAGTTGGGAGCTTCTCCTGAGGAACTTCATATTTTTTTAGTGGTTTGAAATTTACACTGGGCTTTATGTCCTTCAGATCCGCTGAGAAATCAAAAAGAGGAATCTCTTCATTGATATCCTTATTTAGAAGCATTTTATTAAGCTCTTTCTTAGCTGGGTCCTCATATAATGTGTAAGCTATCCCAGCACCCGCTGCTGCCCCAAGAGTTCCAAAAAGAAATTTGTTCTTCTCCTTATCCTCTTCTGTGGGACTAAAGACTGATCCCCCAAGGCTTCCAACGACTCCACCAATCACTGCACTAGTAATGACAGACTTCTTTAAGCTCGAACAAGACATGAAAACTAATAACAAAAATAATCTATACACCTCTAAATTCCTCCATAAAAAACACCAATACTTCTGTCCCTGAATTTATCGTCACGATTGGCTCTACTGATTTCATCTCTTCTGTCATCACATCACTTAAGGTTTCTCCTGATTCAATCAAGCCCTGATAAATTTCATTTCTACTGGTGGGATCAACTACCGCTTCAACTCCCACCTGAGATTTAGATTGAGCGACTCGAAGCACTCCCCTAGAGAAATCTGAAATAATAGTTCCTGCTATTAAGTCCTCTTTCCCATCATAGTACTCACCAATAAGACCACTCGATCCATCAAGGTTTAGAATCTGGGTTTTAACCTGATACTCCTTATCCTCATGAACTAATTTATTGCAATAAACCTGAACTCTTTTATGTTGAGTCACTCCTGAGCAGGAAAAATACGATCCGTTGAGCCTATCCTCATGATCTCTAACTTGAACAAGAACAGGAGAGGCAAGATTAGTTGAATAGATTGAGTTAAGAAGTACGCCTCGATGAGTACTCCCCGTGAGTTTCTTATCAGATCTTTCAAAGATATAAGGCTCATTTCGTTTTCTCTGAAGCAGATCATGAATTTTCTTATTTCCAGCAATGATTCTTTGAACTGGAGTCGATTTCTTGGTCTTCTTTTTAAGAAGCTTAATATGAGATGCATTCGCAGTTAGAGAAATCAGAAGAAGCCACTTCATAACACTCTCCTTCCGTTGATAAATAGAGGATCTCCCTTAGAGAAATACTCTTTCTTATCAACCTTCAGGCCATTTACGAGTATTTCTTTTTTGGACTTATTAACAACGAGCCTTGAGCTTCTCCCTTCTAAAATCTTGAAACTCTTCTCTGAATAAATCTCCTTATGACTCCCATTAATCGCTCCATGTTTTACCTCAATAAATCTATGGGGCCTATCTCCTGTTTTAAGATCGAAGTAATACTTTCTTTTCTTAGTAACAACCAAGAGGTTTGAATTGATATTCTGGTGTGCCTTGATTGCAAGCGTCTTATTTTTATTGGTAAGTTCAAGAAAAACCTCAGCTTTCCCTCCCCCATAGATAAAAGACTCTACCTCACTCTCAAAGCTAAGTGTCGTGAGCATACTCGTTGATAGGAAAACAGTAGCGATATGATTTAAAAGGATATGAAACGTCATACTTCCACCTCATCCACAGAATCAATCTTAAACTTAAAAGGATTTGTGCTTTTCTCAGTAAATTGAAGTTTAAATCTTCTAAGAGTCTTTTCCTTTAGATAAAGATCACATCCATCTTTTTTGGTTTCGGTATAAAGAATTTTATATTTATTTAGAGTGAAAGGATCTTTCTTAAGAATCTTTACGATCTCCTTCTCAAGAAGATTTGGATTCAATTCATTATCAAGGATCGATCTCATCCCTGACTCACATACTGATCTCTTAAGCTCACTTGAATCAATATCCTTAAATTCCGTATAAATACTCATATCCCTCATAACTAAAATCATAAAAAGAACTGCAATCACGCTATTTGCGAGAGCGAGGACCTTTAGGACTTTTGAGTTCTTTAGATGAGTTTGGTTTTGATATTTTTCTAGATCCATAAATCTCCTTAAGGTTAAATTCCATTTTCTTTAACTGTCCTTCCGTAGTTGTAACCAGTCGCCTCTCATGCTTTGGCATACTTTTACCTGTCGGGGCCTTAATCTCCTTCCTGTCTAGTGTGAAGGCAGGAGATTTAACGCTTTCCCTACCTCTTATCTCTTTTGTTTTTTCTGGAGGGATTGGTGTTTTTATTTGTTTTGTTAGTTCGCTCTTACTTGTTCTATTAATTGATCTTGGTGGACTGATCTTTTCTTGGTTTTGTACGTTATTTCTCTTAGGGTTTAGGTTTTTAAAATACCTCGCAACACTGTCTCCTTTTTTCTTGAAAGCAAGTGCGGCCATCGGGGCCCAACTAAAGGTCATCACCCCGCCCTTTAGTGCAATTGCCCCCATCTTAGATCCGGCAGTATAAATCCCATCTCCCCTTACGATCGCACCTGTAATCAAAGGACTAATCAAGAGAATAAAAGTCACTCCTAAAAGCCAAATTAACTTTTCAATCTCAGAAAAGCTATTTAGCTGACTTCCATTAACTGTATTTCCGACAAGTAAAAGAATTGAAACCACCACAAAAGGCATAACGATGCACCAAAGAGATGATTTAAAGAGCCCCTTTATAGGGCTTAACCCAAAGAGAAGTCCCATAAGTGCTACAAAAGGAGCAAACACATACGTTAGGTGATAGACCGAACTGTAGATGAGCTTCAAGAGCCAGATAAAAACCTTTGATAATCCCCAATAAATCATCGTAAGAACATCAGCAAGAGGAGCAATTAAAAGATGATCCATCAAACTCTTCTTATCCTTCCTAGATTTTTTAATAATCTCCCCAAGCTGATACTTACTATAGAGCTCAGAGCTTATCTCAAAGCTCTTATTGACTGCTTCCTTATGAAAATCCATAAAGAATCCAAATAGAAAAAAGACGATAACGACTCTTTTTAAAATAGCCCCAAAGTCCATTTCTCCAATGAACTCCAAACAAGTTGCGATGAGAAAGATCGGAAGCACGAACGTCCTACCTATAGAGAGGATCTCATTGTAGAGTTTAAATATATTACCCCCCTCAATGAGAAGCATCGATCTCACTTCACTCAAGTCCGTACCTCTTTCTCTTTTCAATCTCTTTAAGCTTCTTCTCTCTTAACTCTTCACTTAAAAGTCGATTCGTCGTCATGACTTCCTTTAAAAGCTTTGACTGATCTTTCTGCATCTCTAGTTGCGTCTCATGAATAAGAGCAGTGTTCTGAGCATTAAGCTGAGTAGACCTTCCTGTGTGGCTTGATCTAATAGACTGATTCACCTGCTTCTTTGCTCTTTTTTGCTTAAGCGTGATGAGTCCACTATTGATCTCGTTAATCCTCTCCTGTTTTTTCTCTTCACTAATGATCTTTCCGTATGTTTTAACTTCTTCTCTCAGATCACTCATTGATGTCTTCAAGCTTGAGATCGCTGAGTTTAGATCTCCAAGATTATCGACTTCCTTTTTTGCAGCTATCTCTTCTGCTAGGTATGCAATCCTTTCTGCTTTAAAGTACTCATCCTCAATGAGCTCGTTATACTGCCTCATTCTTTTGGTATACTTCTCAGTATTACTCACAAGTTTTTCGAGCTCATTAAGCTGCCTCGCTGTTGTTGATAAAATCTCAATAAGAACTGCTGTTTCTTCTCCAAAG
>JAUHYH010000013.1 GCA_030426585.1 Bacteriovoracia bacterium | reverse complement strand
GGTTCAAGATAAAAATGAACCGATTGGAGGAGACTCCGAATTTGGTTTACCTAAATTTGTTATTCCTAATATGCACTATGACCTGCGTCCCAATGAACCTGGTAGATGGTCCGATGATGAAAATGTTCATGTTATGAAAGCCCCAACTGATGGGCGAGAATATTCGGTTGGACTCTATCATAGAGACTTATTTAAGAGGTTTTACGATAATCTTCAGGCTGGCTCTACATTCAACAATGTTAACCAGGTTACTCAAGCTGATATCAGAGATGCTATTTTTAGTGCAAGGTTACCAACCCCTTATGAAGCAAGGAATTACCTTATTCCTTCAACTGAAAATTTTAATAGCTCTCAGAGTTTAAATACTTTCGGGATGAGAGACAATCATTTTGAAATCTATGCCCCACTACATGGTAATAACAGTCTCTTCGTAAGCTCAAAAGAAGTACAGGGAGTCGTAGAAGAATATGTAAAACTTCAAGAGCTCGCGATAAAAACTTTTACTCAAACAATGGAAATTACCAGTGAAACGCTAAGAAACATGCCTTCAGTTAATGATAGTAATGCTAACCTTGCTGACGATGCTGCTTCAGTTATTTACGATAATCCTCTAACCTGTGATTCACTTGCTGGGCAATTCGCTTATTACTACTCTGGAGAACAGTCTGGGGTCCAACCGGGAAACAATGGTTGCCCTGACCCTTTCCCTGAACTTTTAAGAACATATTTTGATAACGAACAATTGGTAAATCCAGAGTTCTACCGAGAAGAAGATGCTCCCATGATCAAGGAAGACCCTTCCAGCAACTTTATCTTTTCCGCTTACTCCCCTGGAGCTAAAAGAGGTTTTGCCAAAAATGGAAGTAAACAAAACCCATTCTCAAAACAAATCAGTACTGACCTCAGAAACTTCTATTCAACTAAATTTATTTCATTTGATACCTATGACCGCTACCACTCCCAAGGGGGCCTTTATGTTGAAGGAGGAGACGATAGTGGCGGAGACGGTCAGCTCCGCAACCCACTACTCCCCATTGATAACTTTTCAATGGGCGAAATCTTTCGATAATACTTGAAAATTCTAGGACCCGGACTATACTGAGTGGCAATAACATAAATTTAGTTTTAGTCTAACAGGCTCACCCATGATTAAGGGAATTTTGAAAAGAGGTTTAAAAGTGGTTAAGAAGAAAAAAACCAAAAAGAAAGCTACAAAGAAAACAACTAAGAAGAAGGTCGCTAAAAAAACGACCAAGAAGAAAGCCGTTAAAAAGAAGACCACTAAAAAGAAAGCGGTAAAGAAAAAAGCCGTGAAAAAGAAGACTACTAAAAAGAAAGCGGTAAAGAAAAAAGCCGTAAAAAAGAAAGCTGCAAAAAAGAAAGTGGTAAAGAAAAAAGCCGTGAAAAAGAAAGCTGCAAAAAAAGAAGCTCCAAAAAAGAAGCCTGCTAAGAAAACAAAAGAAAAAGAAGAAACTCCTAAATTAATTGTTTCGAAAGATATCTATCCCACTAAAGATCCTGAACCTGCAAAATCAGAAGAACTTGAAGAAGATATCGAAGACTTTAATGAAAGTGGTCAGCAATCAGAACCTCAAGGACTGTTGTCTGACGAATATAATCCTGATGATGAAAATGAAACAGATGGTGATTTTGGCTATGGATGGGGTTATAACGACAACTTCGATTCCCCAGAAGAAGTCGATACTGAAATCTATTATGATGAAGACGAAGAGTATGCGAACCAACCGGTTCGCTCTAAAGATAACGATTAGTAATCATGGATTACAACTTAGCTCTTTATTACTTTGATCAGTGTCCTTATTGCCAAATTGTTTTAAGAAAGATTAAAGCACTTGATTTAAAGTCAATTGAACTTAGAAATACGATGCAAAACCCAGAGCATGCTCAAAAACTAGTTTCAGATACCGGTAGAAGAACGGTTCCCTGTCTCTATATCAATGGCAAGCCCATGTTTGAATCAGCTGATATTGCAGCTTGGCTTGAGAAAAACAAAGACGATATAAAGTAATGGAAATCAGAGACCCTATTCATGGTTCGATTAAGATAGATGACGAAGAAAGTATCGTTATTGAACATCCTTTTTTTCAACGACTCCGGAATATAAAACAACTTGGTTTTTCTGATTATATTTTTCCTGGAGCAACTCATACCAGATACCTCCACTCTATTGGGGTCATGCACACTACATCCTTAGTATTTGATAAGCTTTTTGCAGGAAAACTCGAGAATAAAGAAATTCAGAGGTTAAAGAAGACAGTAAAACTTGCAGGCCTTCTCCATGATATTGGACATGCTCCTTTAAGTCATACAACTGAAGCCGTTATGCCAAAGGTCTCTGAGTTAGGACTTCCCGATCGCTTCAAGCCGACGAAGTCTGACCGGCAAGCAACTCATGAGGATTATACACTTAAGGCCATCACAGATAGTTTTTTTACTGAAAGCTTCGAAAGTATTCGAAAGAAATTTGGCGTAGATTATAACGCTGTCGCCGAACTCATTCTGGGTAAAACTTCAAATGATGGCTACTTTATTCACGAAGGTGTGAATTATTTTCCTGTACTCCATCAAATGATTTCAAGCGAGATGGACTGCGATCGGATGGATTACCTCCTAAGGGATTCTTATTATTGTGGTGTTAGCTATGGAAACTATGATCTTGACTGGATTATAGACAATTTAGAAATTGCAAATGTTAAAGAATGTGCTTATTTAGCAATCTCTGAAAGAGCTTTAACAACATTCGATGACTTTCTCTTGAGTCGTTTTCATATGTTCATCATGGTTTACTTCCACTATCGAGCTGTTTGTCTTGAAAAAATGATGTATCGCTATTTTGATCAATGCCAAACTGAATATGTTATCCCGGCTAAAATCGATGAATACCTTGAGCATGACGATCACCACCTTCTAAAAATCTTAAGAGCCAGTGATAATACTTGGGCGCAAAGAATTGTAAAAAACCAAATACCGCCTAAAATTTTTGAAGCTTTTGGAAGTTCTGATATTGATAAGCAAGATGCTCTTCTGAACTTTTTTAAAAAAAATAATATCGATTTTATTTTATGTGAGTCGCGCGGTCGACTTTCTAAGTACTACTCAAGCTCTAATACCATTAATGATGACTTTCAAATGATGGTAAAGAAACAATATGGAAAAGGTCATATGACAATCAGTGAAGCGACCGACCTTTTTAGTAAATACTCCAGTGCTCATTCTGTTTCAAGAATTCACTGTTTTCTTGATGACATTGATCAAGCTCTTACAAATAAAATTCATGATATAATCGAGCAATGAACAAAACGTTCTTTTACTCAGCTCTTGTTGTAGCTTATTTAGCACTTTCTAAAACTTTCAGTCCCGATAACTCGGGGGTTGAATACGTTAGAAGAACTCAGGACCTAGAGAAAATTATAAAAAGAGTTCCTGCGGAAGCAATACTTCTCCAAACTCAATCAAAAGGTTTTTTGATTAAGACTTATTATCAACGCTATAAAATAGTCTACGGTTTCCATCCTCCAAGAGAAATCGTCGTAAGAACTAAGCGCTCCTTTGCTGACTACTCTAGTAACTTCCAAGGAATGTCTTTATTTAGAAAAAGAGTTGGTGGTACAGTTGAAACAACTCCACTCCCCCCTGGATCACTCTTCATTGGAAATAGACAGTTTGGGAGATGGATTTTCAAAGATAATGACTATTCATGGGCCTTTTATAGGGCCTATCAAGGCTTCCCTAGACTTTTTGGTTGGTTTGGTTTTAACCCTACAAGGTCTTTCTTTAAAAAACTCCTCGAATTTGAAAAAAAAGGCGTTCCATTTCATGGAGAAAATAACGATTTCGGTAAAAATGGAACGATTACAGCAAAGTTTATTAAAAATACTTCTAACAAGGATGGATTGAATTCAGTTAGAGTCAGAACTTTATTTAACGAATATTTAAAATTAAACTACACTTACTAATATGGAAGAGATTCTCGATCGGTTTATTCTTAGGATTTTATTTGTTGGCTTTACATGCCTTCTATTGTTTTTTTATAGATATGCTCACTATATCTTCTACCCTCCAGGTAAAAGACAATTAAAAAAGATCTTCGATCCGGTCACTAACCCGTCTAACACCTTACACTATTTATCTCGTATTCTAGGTATCACGCTTATATTTTCTGGCTTAGAGTTTAATTATTTCTATTCATTACCTGTTGGAATTATGAATATGCTTATCATAGCCTCTGTGACAGTTGCGCTTTATTTAAGTTCAATCTATCTCACAGAAAGCATTATCCTCTATAAATTTGATTATTCGGATGAAGTTCTGAAGAGAGAAAATTTTAGTTATAGTGTCATCAATCTTGCTTTAAATATCTCACTTGCCCTTTTGATTAAGCAAATTGTATCTGAAGCAGAAAACTCACTCGTAATCTTATTTCTTTTATGGCTTTACTCGATGGTTATATTTGGTTTTACAACAAAACTCTTTCCGCTCTATTCAATGTTTAATTTCAATCAACAATTAATTCAAAAGAATATGGGGTTAGCTCTTTCATATTCAGGTTTTATTCTTGGAAATACGATCATTCTCACTTTGGCTTTTGATCAAGACCATTATGATATTACGTCTTACTCTATTCGAATTATTCTCAAAATTTTATTGAGCTCTATTCTTGTCCCCATTTTTATAATTGTTCTTCACCGCATTTTCTCTATAAAAGAGAAAAAGGTTCTTAAAAGAGAAGGTCATAAAATCAATCCACAGGATTCGGTAGGCATGGGTCTAACAGAGGGTATTTTGTATTTGTCTGCAGCGATCTTAACTTCGATGATTGTTTACAAAATCAACTTAAGTACAATTATTCCGTTTAACTAATTCGTGAATAAAACTCGTTAAGAGATTTCTTTATTTTAAGAATTTCAATTTCTCCGAGCTTTTGTCGATAATCATCATCAACTTTCGTCGTGGCTGCTTTGAGAGTCATTCTAAATTTCTCACCAAGATCAGTGAAGTAGATATTCTGCTGTCGTTTATCTTTGATACCTTTCACTTTTTTTAAATAACCTCGCTTAACAAGTTCATTCACATGACTTGTCATCGTTTGTTTTTTTAAGCGACAGGCATCTCCGACTTCTTTGAGAGTTGGGCCTTCTGAGTCAGAAACGTAAATAAGAATTTCCAAAAAACTTGGTCTTAAGTCATTAAAACCTTTATTTTCTAGGTAGCTCAAAACTTCTTGCGAATAGCAGCGATATATCTTTTTTAAAAGTGAGCCAATTTCTGAAATAGAGTTCATACCTTCCTTAGTATCGACGGGCTAGTATTATAATAATACTTTTTAACATGACCTTGCAAAGAAAACAAGAAATTTAAAAAATTGAACGGTAGTTACTTATAGAGGTCGCTAACCCCATCGCAATACCAAATGTGAGAAGACTAGATCCACCATAACTCATCAACGGCAAAGGTAGCCCCACAATCGGAAGAAGGCCTGAAACCATTCCAATATTTATAAAGGTATGCCAAAAAAATAAGGACATTAGACCAACACAAAATACTGACTCATACATTGATTTCACCGAACGAGCGAGCCAGTTAAAACGAAGTAAGATAACTGTATATAAAGAAAGTAATAGAGAGGCTCCAAATAACCCATGTTCTTCACTAAAGATAGAAAAGACAAAGTCTGTATGGTTTTCTGGAAGAAAGTTTAAGGAAGCTTGAGAAGATTTCTTGTAACCTTTACCAAAAAGCCTTCCCGAACCAATTGCAATTTCAGATTGAATGGCATTATACCCAGACCCTTTTGCATCTTGATAAGGATTGATAAAAGTTTGAATTCTTTTTCTTTGATAATCCTTCAAGGCGAATTTATACATAAACCACCCTGAAATAAGTCCAATGAGCGCAATTTTAATAATAGAACTCCATTGGAGTTTTCTATAATAAACAATAACAGCAAAAATAAGAACTAGAATTCCCCCTGTACCGAGGTCGGGTTGGGCCATGATCAAAATAGCAGGAATGATTGTTAGAGCGCTAGGAATGATAATATTTTTAATTCTAGTTTCTTCAAATGAGGAATTTTTTGCAAACCATTTTGCCAAAGCAAAAATTAAAGCAATTTTCATAAACTCAGATGGCTGTACTCTTAGAGGTCCTATCGCGAGCCATCTTTGAGCCCCCATTCCTACTTTACCTAGAATAAGAACGGCTAATAAGGCGATCAAGTTAAAAAAATAAATATGATAAGAATATCTAAAAAGAGTTTTCGGGTGGATAAAACTAATAATAAAGCCAATGAATATGGCGATGAAGAACCAAAAGATTTGACTCCTGAAAAGACTTTCGGTGGCGTGGTTATAGGTCGCAGAGTAAAGATTGAGAACACCGAAAAAGAAAATCGCGGTCATCCCTAGAAAGAAGCTCACATCGTATTTTTTTAAAAAATCAGGTGATAAGTTTTTCACAATAAGTTCCCCTCATCATCTGATTTTTTTTCGTACTCTTCAGGATGATATTTCTTCATAAATTTTGTCGCAATTTTTTGGACAATCGGTGCAGCTGCTGTTGAACCGTGACAGCCATGTTCAACAATCGCGGCAATAGCAATTTTAGGATTATCAACTGGAGCAAATCCCGCAAAGACTCCATGATGCCTATACTCATAGGGCATATCTTCACACTTCTGATATACATCCTTAGCCTTAGCTCTAATGACTTGTGACGTACCTGTTTTACCAGCTAGTTTAGTTCCATAATCTCTTAAATAGTATGCTGTACCACCTTTTCTATTCACTACTTCATATAATCCCTTTTTAATTTTCTTAACAATATCTTCGGGGAGGCTCAATTCTGAAATAACTTCAGGGGTAAATTCTTTTAAAGTTTTATTATTAATATCAAAAATTTCTTTCACTAAATATGGCTTAAAAACTTTTCCTCCATTTGAAAGTGCTGCGTAAGCGACGGCCATTTGTAATGGAGTTGTTAGGATATATGATTGTCCAATAGCACAAGAAAGAGTTTCCCCTTTTTGCCATTCCTCTCCTCTAGATTTTTGCTTCCACTCTTTTGTTGGGATAAGACCTGAAGTTTCTCTCGGTAAAGAGATACCCGTTTTTTTACCGAGTCCTAACAATGAAGCGTAGTGAGCAATTTGATCTATGTCTAAATTAAGAGCTGCTTTTTGAAAGAAAACATTGCATGACTCTCGAATAGCCTTTGTGAGATTAACATAACCATGCCCACCTCTTTTCCAACAGTGATAATTTCGACGACCAAATCTCAGAGCTCCTGTACAATGAACTTCGGTGGAGCCATTTATCACTCCTTCTGCAAGAGCCGTAATTGCTGTAACAACTTTAAAGGTGGACCCAGGAGAATAATGTTCTTGAATAACTTTATCACGTAAAGGACGATCAATATTATTAATCAAACTCTTCCAGTATTCAGGATCAATCCCTCTATTAAACTCTGATGGTCTAAATGCAGGGGTAGAAACATAAGTTAAAATTTCCCCTGATTCGACATCAATTGCAACAACACCACCAGACCTATCTCCAAGAGAATCATAGGCAACTTTTTGAAGATCTCGATCAATTGTTAAAACCATACTATTTCCAGGCTTCGAATCAATGTCTTCAATTCCCTGGAAAAGGTTATCAGTATTAATATATTTTCTTTTTCTTCCTAGGGCATCAACTTCAACATATTCAAGTCCGTTAACCCCCCTTAATACAGAATCATATTGTTGCTCAATTCCACTTTGTCCAATGAAGTCCCCGAGACGATAATCAACGTTGTCTCTTTTTCTATATTTGGGAAGTTGAGTATTATTAATCTCTGAAATATAACCCAAGAGATGAGCACCAACTTCAGTATCTATATAATTCCTAGCAATTGAAATCTGCACACTAATTCCTGGCAAAGTATCAGATAGTGTTTCAACCATTGCTAAATCTTGAAAAAGCACATCTTTCTTTACAATAATAGGCTTATACTTAGGCTCCATCTGGTATTTCTTTAGTGTCGCGCTTATGGATTCATATGGAACATCTATAATTTCTGAAAGCTTTGTAAGCGTTTCTTTTCGGTCTTGTAGGTATTGCCTAGTAACAACAATATCAAAACGTGGGTTATTATCGACAATCAACTCTCTATTTCTAGAATAGATCTTCCCTCGAGGCGCCCAAATAACCTCTTCTCTTAATCTATTTTTTACAGAATATTGGTGGAGGATCTCTCCTTTAAAGACTTGAAGATAACACAACCTTGCAAATAATAATCCCATCATTCCAACTACCAAAAGGGATATTTGCTTGCCTCGTTCTGAATGGGATTTAACAACCTCTTCTTCAGCAAACATTCTTAGGTCTCAATGGATTTATAAACCTTCCAGATTCCCATCAAGGGAAGAAGAAGAATTGGGGTTAGTAAGGCCAGTAATAAATTGGCAATAAGATCATCAGTTACAAGTATCGCAAAACTTTCAAAGCTATTGGATTTCAAACTTATAATGACAACTCTAAAGAAGTCCCAAATAAATAAGCCTATAAAATAAAAAAGGGCACGACTGATATATGTTCCTAACTGAATAAGATCTTTTATCACTGAGAGAATTACCATTAAGATAAGAGCTATCAAGCAGTTTATTGCCCAACCTTCAACACTAAAAATTGAATGAATCCAACAAAGAACCAATAACATGTAGGGTTGCAATGAAGAGGGTATTTCGAGAGCAATATAGATACAGAACACTCCCAGAAAAAAGAAACGATACTCATATGAGAACAATGACGGCAAGACCGTTGCTCCAATAATCTCAAAGAACAAGAGAAGTAAAACTGTCGTTAAAAACCGGACAGTAAAATCACTAGGGGTGTATCTCATCGAGAACCTCCTGTGTTTTTACTTCTTCTGTAAGAACAATCACCTCTTCAACTTTGCTAAAATTAACTGAAGGGATAACGTCTATTTTTTGTGTAAGTTCGTAATCGTTTGTTGTTATTTTCTTTACTTTACCCACCTTAATTCCCTTAGGGTAAAGAGCTCCAAAACCTGACGTAACTAAGATGTCATCAACTTCAATCGCCTCCGAATTCGTAACATACTTTAGTCGACACATTCTTTGTCCAAAGCCCTGAAGAATTCCGTAAGTCCGACTACTTTCAACGAGAACATCAACTTTGTTATTAAAATCAAGAATCGTTGTTATATCTGAATAATTGGAACTCACATTCGAAATGATCCCAATCAATCCCTGCGAATTTATGACTGTTGCATTTTTCTTAATTCCGTCAGAGCTCCCTTTATTAATTCTTAGTGAATATACATCTCCGGAACTATCCCACCCAATAACTTGAGCTAAAACTTTTTCGTATTTAATTTCTTCACCAAATTTTAGTAATTTTTTTAGCCGTTGATTTTCAGCTTCAATTGTTTGCATCTTAAAAAGATTTTCCTCTAATTGGAGAATTCTTTCCTTAAGGGCTTCATTTTCTTTCCGAGTACTCACAATATAAAGGTAGTTATTAAAAACCCTCTGAAATACATTTTGACTTGTAACAATCCCTTCTTGTATCGGCGCAAGAGATTCAATAACAAGGCGCTCAAAAAGTGTCTTGGAATTTTGCGAATGCTGTAAGTTAAACTGGATCACCCCCCACATACTGAGTGCGAACACGATGCTAAAATGAAAAATTCGCTGTTTCCCAACTTCGCCCTCAGGCAACTTCATAAAAACCCTATATGTGCGTAGCGCAATTGATCTGAACTTACCTTGTAATTATCCCGAATCACTAGGCTTTTGACAACGTTAGCCACCAAACATTTGAAGTGTTTTCTTTGAGTGTTTAAGCATCTTAAGCTAGAATTATCCCACTTTAAACAATAGAAAAAGGCCCTCACCATGAAGCAAACTTTTCAGCAAAAAGTCAGTTACTACCTTGTTCTCGGTTTAGTCTCCCTGATTATTCTAGGGTTTCTTTTTACCGGCTATACCGGAGCTCCAGGTTCTGTCGGGGGCTCAACAAATACAATCGGTAGCGTTGAAGGAATCCCTGTCAAAGCTAGAGAGTGGCAGACAGTTTATAACCAACAACTTCAATTTTACTCTCAGTTTTCAGGGGGCAAACCACTTACAAGAAAACAAATCGAAAGTTTTGGTGTTGAAAAAAGAGTCAGAGACATCATTGTTAATCAGAAGCTTTTAATTAAACTTGCAGACAACTTGAATGTTCATTCTTCAGAGAAAGAACTGGCTAAAGAAATTAAAGATCTTCCTTATTTCAAAACTAATGAAAAGTTTGATGTTCAGAGGTACAAAACGCTTCTTAAGGCAAATGGGATTACAACAGCAGAGTTTGAAGAAGAAACCTCTAATAATCTTCGAATCAGGGAAGTTAATGACTCAATCGTTTCTTATCCCGTTTCGAACTCTTATGCCAAAGAGATCTTCAATCTTAAAAATAATGGAATCGAGGCTCATGTTGTACATTTCAGAAATGCAAATCTCAAAAAATATATAGAGGTAAGTTCGAAAGAAATTAATGATTTCATAAAAGATGAAAATAACAAACAAATAATTGAAAACCTCTACAACAGAAACATTTCGAAATACACCCTCGGTGATGAAAGAAAAGCAAGACATATCTTAATAAAAACAACTGAGAAAAGAGATGATGCTGCTGCAAAAGAAGAGATTGAAAAAATTGCCAAAGAGCTTACTCCAAAAAACTTTGCTGAACTTGCAAAGAAATACTCAGAGGATTCTTCGAATACGAAAGGTGGTGACCTTGGATGGTTTGGAAGAGGAAGAATGGTGAAACCATTTGAGGATATGACGTTCTCACTGAAAAAAGGTGAAATCTCAAAGCCTGTAAAATCGCGGTTTGGTTACCATATTATTATGCTCGATGATCTTAGAGAAGGTAAGGTTACTCCGCTTAAAGATGTTCAAAACAGACTTGTAAAAGAGCACCTTCAAAACAATAACTCTGAGGAAAAAACCAAAGAACTTGTTGCTAAAATTACAAAAGATATTGAATCAGCACTTAAAAATAACAAGATTAAAGAACTTGAAAAAATTCAAAAAAAGTACGGATTAACTTTCTTAAAAAATACGAAAATTGATCAATATAACCTCAAAGCTGGATCAATTGATATTGAGCTAGAAACGTTCAACAAACTCAAAGATGGCGGGATTGTAAAAGTAGAAGAAGCAACTGAACAACTTATAGCAAAAAAAATAAATACATTTTCTACTGATGATATAAAAGACAAAGATAACCAGCTTAAAAATGAGGTTTCGAACATTAGTCGTAACTTGGGATCTCAAATTAATGGAAAAATTCTTAAGGTCATGGAAGAAAATGCCAGTATTAAGGGAGATATTCTCCAAATTTAAATTAATACATGGCCGATAAAAACAATAAGTTTCAACTCAATGTCGATGGAAAGTACTATGTCGACGATCAGTGTATCGCTTGTGATGCCTGTGTAATGGAAGCTCCTGACTTCTTCGAAATGAACGATGATGATGGCTACGCCTATGTTAAAGCTCAGCCTTCTAGCCCAGAACAAATTGAAGAATGTGAGAATGCTCTCGCAGGTTGCCCCGTCGATGCTATTGGTAATGATGGCTAGTCCACTATTCACATCCTGATCAAAGCACTCTGTTTTTTCAAGTCTCTAAAAGCGCTATAATGGTAACACCATGGCTGAAGAGGGAAAAAAGAAAGAAATTAAACTGAAATTTCTCTACATAGGAAACGATTCCGTTTTTTGGAATAAATTTCAAGAAAGAGTCATGGTTTCTTATGAAGATAAAAAACCTGTATTTGAAAAGCTTGATGATAAAGATGGTTTTAACCCTTTAAAAGTTTTTCATATGATTTATCACAATGACTTTTCAGTCGTTTTTTTGGACTTTTCACTTCATGAAGAAAAAATACTAGAACTTGCGCACCTCCTAAGAAATGAAACAACAACAAAATTAGTTAGTACTGTCGGTATCCATGACAGGTTAACCGAAACAGAAGTCATATCTCGAGCTCTACTCGCAGGACTTCGTCTTAACTATTATAAAGGTGAAGAAATCGATGCGATGATCTTTCAAGTTATTCATTATTGGAAGCCATCTTTTGCAAAGCCGCCACAATTTTCAACTGCAGATGTCGAAGAACCTTCAATTCTTATTCAAGACTTAAGAATTGTTTCTTTTGATACAGAAGCCTTTGGAATCGAAACAAACTCCCCAATAGAAGATGGTGATATTGTCACAATTAGACGAGCTATGTCTTCAAAAGTACTTAAGCAAGGCTTTATAGTTAGAGGAGTCCGTGACTTCGACCTACTTCACAATTCACGCTATGCTGCCCTAATATCACCTATGTTGGAACCAGAGGAAGATACAGGAGAAGAAGAGGAAGCAGTAGATATAGATGAAGAGAGTAATCCAATTGAGGAAGAGAAAAGAGTTATTACTCCAGAAGAAATTGAAGAATTTTTAAAACAATGGACACCAAAGAACCTAAGAGTTGTAACTGCTGATGAATATTTTAAAATTGGAATTATTATAATTGATAGCACGCTAGATTTTATTACGAATGAAGAATTTAGTTACAACCATCTTCCTTATCGGATAAGTTTTCAAGGCTCTCTTCATAGTGAACTTTTTCAGATCACTAGAAATAGACCAAATCTAATTGTCTTTTCTTATGACCCAGAGATTAATGATTATAATGTTCTTAAAAATATTGTTTCAAAAATTAAAGCATCAGAAGATTATCAACCCCATATTGTTGTTTTCAATTCAACAAAGGTGAATGAGGAGCTTTGCTCTTTTATAGACTACTCGCAGGTTCTATCTGATGGTGGTCCGCTTAACTGGGAACTTGTGCTCAAAATGGCTTCTGTGTTAAATGAGAAAGCGAGCGATCCGCCAGAAGGGATTCATTTTGTTCATGGTGAAAATCCAGGAAATGTCCTTCAAATGGAAATGGATATAAAGATTATGAGAGTTAACGAAAATGAACTCTTCTTCGAAGCTTTTAATAATATTCCGATGTATACAGTTTTTAGATTACAGACACCTGTTCCAATGCTTTTAACTGTCGTGCCTGTTAATGAAAGTCATGAGTTCAATAGCACCCCAAATGTTTACAGAGGATTGATCAATCTTGTCGCTGATGAAATGACTCAAAAACTTCGAGTACAAATTCGTGATTATATGTTCCAAGAAAAAGCTGCTGCGAAAGAAGCTGACAAAGAAGAACAAGAACGTAAAAAAGAAGAATATCAAAAGAAAAAGGAAGAAGCTGCTAAGGCTGCAGAGGCTAAGAAAGCCGAAGAAGCTGCAAAAGCATCTGAAGAAGAAGTTAAGGAGATCGTTCAAGGCGATCCCGATCAGAAAGATTAATTATCTTTTTACGTGTCTTTGATTTGCCGCTAAGACTTTTTTCCGAATTCGAATGTTTTCAGGGGTAACCTCAACCCACTCATCATCATCAATCCAACCTAGTGCCCAATCAAGTGTTCTTTCCTTAATTGGAGGAAGAGTTATATTTTCATCTTTTCCCGCAGTTCTAACACTACTTAAGTGTTTTTCTCTACAGACATTAACGTTAAGATCGTTATTTCGAGTATTTTCTCCAATAACCATCCCTTCATAAACCTCTTCACCTGGTTTAACAAATTGCTTACCTGATGAGAGTAAATTGAAAAGAGCATAAGGAGTTGTCTTCCCAGCCCTATCAGAAATAAGCGCCCCATTCGTTCGGGCCAACATTTTACCTAAATGATCTCTATACTCGAGAAAATAAGAACTCATAAGACCTTGCCCACGAGTAAGCGTTAAGAAGTGACCTCTAAAACCAATAATCCCTCTTGAAGGAATATCGAACTCAAGCTTCACACGCCCTTCTCCAAAAGGTTGCATATTACTCATGATTCCTTTTCTTTCCGCAAGAGCTTCCGTCACAGATCCAGTACTGTCTTCCGGTACATCAAGAACAACTCTTTCAAAAGGCTCCTGTAACCTGTCACCTTCTTGCTTATAAATAACACTCGGTCTCGCAACCATGAGCTCAAAACCCTCTCGACGGATTTCTTCGAAAACAATTGCAAGCTGAAGCTCTCCCCGACCTTTTAAATTAAAAACCTTGGGATCTTCAGTTGTTTCATACTTAAGAGCAACATTGTTTCTGCAGGCCCTCTCAAGAAACTCTTCCAATTTTCGACTTGTTAAGTACTCACCTTCTCTACCTGCAATGGGAGAGGTGTTAACTGAAACATTCACGGAAACAGTTGGAGGTTCAATCTCGATACGATCAAACGGCTCACTTACCTCAAGACTTGCGATTGTATCGCCAATCTCTGCATCCTTGAAACCTGCGATACTAACAATCTCGCCAGCTACTGCAGTCTCAGTGGGTTCTTGATTAAGTCCCTTAAATATTTGAATCTCAGAAATTTTAAACTGAGATGTTTTATCTTTTCCAAAAATCTTAGCTTGTGCGTTCTTTTTAACTTCACCAGATAAAATCTTTCCAACCTTTAATGTCCCAAGATAATTTGAATAAGCAAGATTCGTGACCAACATTTTGAACGGTCCTGTTTGATCAACATCTGGCAAAGGATAATAATCTGAAACAAAAAGGTCTAAAAGTGGGTCGAGATCTCCTGATCTCGCAGAAGGGTCACTACTGGCATAACCATCTCTTCCTGAACCATAAAGAAAAGGAATATCCATATCATAATCATCAAGACCATTCTCTGAAACAAGATCAAGAATAAGATCTTCCATTTCAGATTTCACTTCTTCATGTCTTTCATCCGAACGATCAATTTTATTAACCATGACTGCGACTTTGAGACCACGCTCTAAAGCTTTCTGAAGAACAAAACGTGTTTGAGGCAGAGGCCCTTCTGAAGCATCAACAAGAACACAAACCCCATCAACCATCATTAAAGATCGCTCAACCTCTCCACCAAAATCGGCGTGACCTGGAGTATCTACCAAATTTAGCTTGATATCTTTCCAATCAATCGAACAGTTTTTAGCGGTGATTGTGATCCCACGTTCTTTTTCAAGATCACCCGAGTCCATTACCCTTTCAGTAACTTCTTCACCAGAACGAAATAAACCAGCTTGTTGAAAAATTTGGTCGATAAGAGTCGTTTTACCGTGATCAACATGCGCAACAATAGCAATATTTTTTATAGTTTCCATAATCTAATTATTTGGAGAATTTACCAGAGAAGTTCAGCGCTGAATAGCTAAAACATGTACACGTAACGAACAGAAAGACTGCTTCCTATGGCCGTTCCGTTAAATATGTCCGAGAGACCTGTAAACTCGAGCAATACCTCGACCCACTCATTTCCCGGAGTACGAAAATTAGCCCCAAAGACCCCATTCATAACGAAATCTTCAAGTTCGAGGGCCGAACATGATGCCCCAGTGCAGCTATCCGATAGGAGAAGATCGAGATTAGCACCAAAAATAAGCCCCGCATCCCCAAAAGTTTTGTAGAGAATAGTTGCAGGAATTTCGATATAAGAGATCTGAAAATCAGCAGAAGATGTCCCTGAACGGAATGCGGAGTTTTTTTGAACATATCCAAGTCCTGTTCTCACTGCCAAGTTATTCGTAAATAAATGATGAAATGCTGAGCCAAGTTCAAAACCAGATTTATGATCCCAGCTCACATTTGATTCGAACTCGGTATAGTTAAGGCCAAGAAAAGCCCCCCACTCTGCCGAGTACAAATTTAAAGACAAACACAATGTGAATAAAGCAATTATCTTTTTCATAAATACCTTCCTAGCTAATTTTACTCTAAGAAAACATTAAACAAAAGATCGCGATTAAATTAGTCCGGTATTAATTAACCAAATCTTTAATTCTCAATTCTTAGATCTATTAGAATAGTATAAGTATGAAATTTTTTCTTTTAGTCTTACTCACATGGAGTCTCAATTCTCTCGCTAAGATGAGGGTCATGACCTTCAATACAACTTGTTCAGTTTGTAACAAAAAGACCTATAATAAATTTCGCCATCGCAAACATTGGATTATCGATACTATTAAGCGGTCAGCTCCTGATCTTATTTCTCTTCAAGAGGTTTTACTTCCTATCCAGCTAAACTGGTTCAAAAAAAATCTCAAGGAATACGAGCCTATTTTTTTTAGGAAGCTCCTTATTTTTCGATATCCGGATCCTACTCTTTTTATAAAAAAAGATAAGTTCGAAATCATAGCTAAAAATGGTTTTTGGCTCGGACCTCTATGGGGAAAGTTCTCACTTGGCTGGAAAATTGGACTTCCTAGAAGGGTTCAACATGCACTCTTAAGAGATAGAGAAACAAACCAAGAGTTTCTTTTTGTGGGCTCTCACTTCGACAATGCTCAAAAAAATAAAACTCAATCAGCCTCAATGTTTATTAAAAGATATGGAAAAACAGATTTTCCGATCCTCTTTGCTGCCGATACTAACCTTCGTCCTCACGATGAAGGTTATTCGACTCTCTCAACATTCCTGAATGACACTTTCGACATGAGCCCTAGAATAAGTTTTATCAAAAACTCAAATACAACTCCTGACGAGGCTTGCAATGTAGAAAAAGGTTTAAAGTTTCCAGAATGTCGGGTTGATCATGTTATGACTTCAAAAAGCCATCGATGGAATGTTTATGATTGGGTAATTGATCAGTATAGGTATGGCGATGATCAGAAGTTCACTTCAGACCACCGCGCTCTTTATGTAGATTTAGAATTGCTGTAGAAACTCGAAAGTGTAGACAGCACAACCTCGCGTCCCATCATCAAGTTTTATTCTATTTTCATAATCCGCTAAAAGAACTTCTGGATTTTCTCTGATTTCTTTGTAGTGGTCTTTGCACTTCTTCACAGGAAAAACATACTTCTTTTTAGCAAATTGTGTTTTTTCAGTTGGAAAAAATTTAGCGTAACAAATAACATAACCAATGGGGTGATAATACAAATGAGACATCCTTAGCCTAACGTCTGTATCTTCAGTTTTCTCCATAACTTTTGTCTCTAGATCATAGGTATGGTTGATACAAGAAATTCTATCTAAGGGGTAATTGTCACTCGTTGAAGGGAATGACCAAATAGCGACTTCGTGAATTTCTGCAAATGAAAGGAATGGGGTTAAAAGGAAGAGAACCAATAAGCTTTTCATAAAAAAATCCTTTTTTCTTTAAGCTTAGAAGGTGCTCCAAAACTCGTCAATTTTCTCATCGATATCCCCAAGCAACTACCAAACACACATTTAGGGTCAATGCTCTAGGAGCACCAAGCGAGGCGACGAGGAGTATAAATGATACTTCGCAGTCGCCGAGACGACGGTAGCGACGAAGATGATTGACCCTAAATGTGTGTTTGGTTGCGGGGATAGGATTCGAACCTACGACCTTCGGGTTATGAGGGCTAAAACGAGGTTTTAGAGCATTTTTGTAAAAAACTTAATAACTTCAAAAAGTTATAAGTCGTTAAAAACATTAAACTTTGAGATATGCCTAAGTTTTTAAGTTCGATCTATTTTGGGATGCTTCGATTCGTTTCGGTTTGAGGTGGCCACTTTTTGACCACCTTTTTCGCATACTTATAAAAGCTTTATTTATTCCTCTTGGAATATTATCGCCATGTTAAATTGGCAAAATCAAAGAATTTCAATACTTGTGATAAATCGGAAAAAATTAAAAATTTCCAGAAAGTACTATAAACAAAGGCTTTTAGAGTTTATTTCAAAATTGACATTTTTGAGGTTTGATCTTGCGTTATGATCTCTAGAATTAATTATTTAATGCTGAACATATGTAAAGGAGTCCTTAATGAAAAAATTGAGTATATTTTTATTCTTGTTGTCTTCTGTTGCTTTTAGTCAGCAAACAGAATCCCTAACAGTGACCTTTGCACAATTTAGCAGCTACCAAGATATTAGATTGAATTCACCTATTGGAGGCGGCGATTATTTAAACTGCTCTTCTCCCTCTACAGTTGCTCTCTGCGAGCCATTGGGAGTCTCAGGAATTTATAGCGCTCCACCATTTAATTTTAGAAATTTACCTGGAAGAGTCATTAGTGTTAACTTCATGTATCAGAGATGGACATATTATGAAAGAGAAATATCAGCGATTGCAGATATTCAATACATTGATGAAAATGGAAAAAACCAAGTGCAGTCCTTGTATGGTACACCTGCAATTGGATCTCCTGGAGTGCATCCTGATTACGGAGTTCCAATAATTAGGTATACTGGATTTGCAAATTTCTCAGTAAGCCCATCGCTTGAGTCAGCTAGTAACATTTTGTCTGTGAGGGTAAATTCACAAGCAATTTTTGTGTCAGCAGTTACCGTTACATATATTACAGATGAGACAACTGATCCAACACCGGACTTAAGAATTGCAAACCTAACTTTAAAGAAAACCAATGGCGAGCCTCTTATATTTAACAATATAAATACTCTATCTGAAGGTGATAATATTCAAGGCACTCTAACAATTGGTGATTCAAATTTTGAATCGATATCTGGTCAGTCTCAGATAGATGCCTACTTCGAAATTAGTTATGAGTCAGGAGATCAGCAAAGTTTTAATGCAAGCATATCCGCCGCTAGTCTTAAATCAGGGAATAGGGAGATTCCGTTTAACTTTACCCCAAATAGGATTGAGAGCTTTACGATTCTGGCAACAATTGATCCTAATAATTCAATAGAAGAGTCGGAAGAAGGTAATAATACATATCAGGGAAATGTTGGGTTAAAGCTACCTGACTTAAGTATTGATATCCAGCTAGAAAGCGTAGTTGGACAACATTTTCTAAATCCAATTTCACAAGGACAAACTCTAAGAGTTGTTCAAAATAGAAGTGCTGATTTACTAGGATCAATTTCTGTAGTTGGTGATGATAACACAAACATCCCAGATAATGCTGTTTTAAAAGTTGATGTGAGGCAAGACAACCCTTCAAACAGCTATTCGTTCTCTACTACACTTGGAAATGTTAGAGATGGCGATGGTTTCGTAAACCAGCTTATAGGAAGTCTTCAAACAAACTCACAAGGAACATCATCGATATCTGTTTCTTTAAACTTTGAAGATGAACAATATACTGATCCAGAGCCAAATAATAATACTTACTCATTCAATCTTGATTTTACAGAAATGAGTCCGATTAATATTGGCTTTGTAAACTTCACAGGTTGCTTCAATGTAGCGAATCAACAAAATGTTTGTTACGACGCTGTTGACCCTAGTGAATTCTCCTCCCTAACACCAGACCTTATTCAAAAAATATATCCCGTTGCCGATAATTCAGTAAGCTATCAACTTGTCTCAGTCGATGAAAAAGGAAGCAACGACAACGTTACGGGTTTTTGGAATGATACTAACTTACTTAATAGAATTAAATTAAGATCTTTGTCTGTTAATAGAATGGTCGGGTTAGTTTCTGATGATTACTTTGTATTTCATGAAATTGGTGAAATTGATGAAAATGGTAATTTACAAACCGCAAATGGCGCAGCATACTTATCTGTTTTCAATGGTGCAATGTTTGTCAAAGAGGGTACTCCATCTTGGGTTGTTGCCCATGAACTTGGTCACACATTAACTCTTGACGACTTCGGCGACGAAAATGGCATTCCTGTAAGTAATGTATATGATGCTGAAATCCAAGAAGAAATCACAAATGCAACAAGTGTTATGGGAGAATATGGACCAACATCTCCTTATCCGTCGTTAACTCCAGAAGATTATTTCACAGTCTTTAATTTCTTAGCTGAAAAAGAAATTGACCCTGAAATAATTATTATATCAGGGGTTCTAAGCAAAGATGGGTCAATAGCAATCGATAAAACGATCTATTCAGATAAAGGGATCATTTCACCAAATCCTGGAAATGGGAATGTTGAATTCAAGGCATTAGATAGTGAGGGAAATCTCATAAATAGTATTAACTTCGGATTGAACTTTAAACTTGCTATCTCCCCTGGAGAAATTCAAGATGTTGATCAAGCACCATTTACTTTTTCAATCCCTTACGACGAGAGGATTCAGTCAATTGATGTTCTAGTCGATGGTATTAACAAAATATCTTATAACCCAAACAGTGGTTCATTAGTCGATACAATTGAAAGTATTCAGTTAAATCAAATTAAGGCGAGAAAAGATAGAATCGCACAAGCACGTTTAAATTTACTGATCAAAAAGGCTAAATATTATGAAAAGCTAATCGAAAAGAGTCGAAAACCTTGTAAAAAGAAATGGTGGCAAAGAAATAAAAAGTGCCATATACAGAAAATAAGTAAAAAAGCTGCAGAAGTAACTCTTAAGTTCCTAGAAAAAGGAGTAAAACGCTGGATGAATGATGAAGAAGGGCTTGAGACGAACAGAAGAGCTGTGTTAAACTTAATAAATAGGATAAGAAAACAGTAAAACGTAAGGATAACCTAGATGAAGCTTGTTTTGATTAAATGTATATGCTCGTTTTTGATATCCATAAATGTATACTCAATTACATGCAAAAGAGCACACACACTTCAGGGTTACTATGAAAGAGCTATGAAGGATTCAAATAAAGACTTCGCAATTGCCGTAGTAGAAATACAAGGCCAAGAATGGGTCAAGGTGGCAGACAATCTAGTCGGTCAAAAGAAACATAAACTAGATCAATTGGGCAGAGGTAAACAAGCACTAATGACAAAAATCAAGGTTTTAGAAACTCTTCATGGAGATACCAAAAAAGTTGAGTACTATGATGGTGACCTAACTCGAACTAAATCTAAAAAAGCAATTATTTATTCTAGAAAAATTAATCATCACGGGAAAATAGCTTTCGACAGAAGTTCTCATTGTGGAACTTCTACCCTTTCACTTGTTGATGGACTTTATCAGGGACACATTAAATACTCTCCTGAAAAGCCAAGAATTCAAAAAATGACTCTGGAGGAGATTAAATCGTTTTTGAAAAGTTTAAATTCTTAAGCATTCCAGCAATACACTTTTCAGAAATTATTCAGAGGTAGGGATAGGATTTAGTCTTGTCCCATCCTGGTCCAAGGCTTTCGGCTACACTTCAAAAAACCATCCTTGGTTTTTTGTGAACCTACGAGTAGTTCTCACCAGCGATCACCACTTCCAAAACTCCAAAACACATTCAGGCTCTAGGAGTGGCAAGCGAGTCCGAGGGCGCATACGCTCTGGTATGTAACCGAGGATGAGTCGATGTCACGACGACGATGCTGAATGTGTTTTGGAGTTTTGGTTGCGGGGATAGGATTCGAACCTACGACCTTCGGGTTATGAGCCCGACGAGCTACCAGACTGCTCCACCCCGCGCTAGATTTGAGTTGAGACTACATTGTCTGATGAGGTTTGTCTAGCTTTAAACCGAGCGAAGCTCCCAACTACTATAAATTATTAAGGATTCTAGGAGATCCACCGAGAAGAAATAAGAACAAAAGCTGCGGCTTAAATAGGAAGGCATCCCATGAAACAGTTCTCTTTTAAAGATTCTATGGTCATTAAAATCAAGTCAGAGGGACTTACTGAACAACAGAAAAGACTTATTAAAAGTTTAAATAGTCACTTAGTAGAATTACTTCATACTGAAAAAGAAGAAACTTTTTTCAAAAAAACGGAAGATGCTGTGAAGTTTCTAGCAGCAATTGTAAAACAGTCACATTTCAATAGTTTTGTTAAAAGCGAAGATGATATCGCTTATGCAGAACAAGCACTTGAATCATCATTTGATTCAGTGACTGAAAAGCTTTATACCAGCGAAACTGTTATTTACGATAACTGAAAACCTTCTTCTTCAGCTTTCTTCATCGCTTTTAGTTCTGAGGGCGAGGGCTTAGCTTTCACTGTCACCAAGTAATGTTCTTTTCTAAATTTCACAAAAGATTGATCGTCAGCTTTGGGCGCTGGAGAACGAAACTTTTCACGTTTTCTTTTATTAACAGTTTTCTTTGGTGAAACGTATTCAAAGTCTTTAACTTTCTCGCCTTTAGAGTTCAAACCAATAGACTTTAATAATTCTTTTCTAGTAAGAACTCGAAACTCTCCAATTCCAAGACCTTCGAGTGAAAGATTACCAATAGCAACTCTTCTAAGCTTATCAATTGTGAGACCACAGACTTCACAAAGCCTTCTGATTTCTCTGTTTTTTCCTTCGTTAAGTCGGAATTCAAGCCATGTTTTACCAGCAAGCTGCTTAATAACTCGAACAGAAAGTGGCTTTAAGAAGTCTCCCCCGTCATGAACTCCATCCCTGATCTTATTAAGAAGCCCTTCTGTCATAACACCAAAAACCTTAACTTCGTATACTTTGGTGACTTCAAACTTAGGATGCATTAACTTCTGAGTAAGATCCCCATCATTCGTCATAATCATAAGACCTTCGGAGTGATAGTCGAGGCGCCCTACTGGGTAAATTCTAGTTTTAATTCCGCGACAAAGATCAACAACTGTTTTCCGTCCTTCTGGATCAGAAACTGTCGACATAATGGCCCTTGGTTTATTAAGGATAATATAAATTCTTTCTAAAGCTTGAGGGTCAACTGTTTCGCCTCTTACTTGAACGAGATCAACGCCGGCGATAACTTTCGTTCCAAGCTCAGTGACGGTTTTTCCGTTAACCTTTACTTGGCGAGTGGTTATAAGGTCTTCAGCCTTTCTTCTTGAAGTGACTCCGCAATCGGCAATGTACTTTTGTAATCTTATTGGTGTGCTCATATCTATCTCCCGACAGTTAAATTAATGAATGTCTGCTTCTAGCATTAAGAAAAAGACTATGAAAAGCCTTATTTTTCAGTCTTGTCCAAGTCTGAAAGTTTTTCCTGAATATTGCTTAAGTCATCGATTTCAAAGCCATCTAGCTCTTCAAAGCTTTCTTCTTCAACGGCTTCTTCCTCAGTTTGAGCTGCAGATCGTTGTTGAAGTTCATTGAAGGCATTTTCGAGTGCGTCGCTTAATTCTTTTTCATCGCTGAATAGGATTTCTTCCGACTCAGAAGCTTCCTCTGTTGTCACTTCTTCAAGCTCAGTGGCTTGAATTTGCTCAGCAAGAAACTCAGAATCATCCTCTTCGGCTTCAGCTCTTTCTATAGGTTCTGCCATTTCTTCAATGGCCCCAGCTGCTTTCGGATCAACTTCCGCAACAACTTCTTCAAGAATATCAAAGGCAGTTTTCGCTTCTTCTTCAGACTCTTCTTTCTTTTTCTTGGAGTTATCTTTCAGCATTTTTGTGAAGCTGGTTCCTGACTTAATATTCTTAATGCTCTCTTTAATGGCATCAAGTTCAGAAAGATCATCAAACTTAAACTTTTCAGCTTCAGTTTTAACAAGCTCTTTAATGTTTTCAATATCGCCAATTGAGTTTTCCTCAACAAGCTCCTGGAGATCATTCATTGAAGGAAGATCATCAAGAGTGTTGACGTTGAAAAGCTCTAGGAAATCATCTGTTGTTCCAAAAGAACTTGGCTGCCCTGTTTCTTGTGAACGACCGATAACTTTAACAAGCCCTTTATCCATAAGACCACGGATAAGGTGTCCACTATCAACCCCTCTCATCTGGTCAACATCCATTTTTGAAACCGGTTGCTTGAAAGCAATAATCGCAAGCACTTCTAATGAAAGAGGGCTTAATGTAATTGTTGGTGCTTTGTGAATATTTGCAATAAATTTCCCATACGGAATTTTTGTGCGGAATTGATAACCTTCAGCAACTTCCATTAATTTAAGACCATGTTGGTTATCACTATAAAGCTCTTGTAGCTTTTCAATTGAATCGTAAATGAATCGAAGAGGAATATCCTCATCAATCGCTTTTTTAATTTTCTGAATAGAAAGAGGTTTATCACTCATGAAAATAAGTGCTTCAACGGCTCCTTGTAGAGTTTCTTCATTGAGACCCGTTCTGAACTTCCATTCTTTTTCACGAATAGCCTGCTCTTCAGCTTCAGTCATCATATCCCACTCGTGGTGGATAGGGTCTTTCGTTTTTTCTACAGTTACTTCTTCCATAACAAACCTATTATTGAACAGGAGCAGTCACTTCTGCTTCCTCAAGTGTTTCAGGGTTAGACTCTGGGTTGTACTGAGCATCCTCAGCATCAAATCCATCTGCTTGGTTAACGTCAAAATCTTCCATTGATTTTACAACATCAATATAAATTTCTTTTGAATCTTCCGCTTGGAAAACTTCAATTTTTCTTAATCGTGCAAGCTCAAGAAGTGAAATAAACGTCATCACTATTTCTTGAATTTTACTCTCTGCTTTTTCAGGGATCAGATCTTTAAAAAGATATTTTTTCCCTTTAAGAAGAAGCTCTTTTAAGCTTACGAGTTTTTTCTTAATAGAAAGCCTTTCCTTGCTAATAACTTGAACCTTACGTTTCTGGCGTTTCATCATATCAAGCATCAGATTAGTCAGCTGACTCATATCCATTTCTTTAAATAACACTTCAAAGTGTTGTTTTTTATCAAGCTTAGGTCGAGAAAAAATTTCATGACCTTGTTTTGGAAGACTCCAAAGACCTTGGCTAATTCTTTGATACTTCTCAAGCTCAAGAAGTTTTGCAATTAATTGCTCACGAGATTCAATGTTGAGTTCATTCTCGGCATCAAGTAGACGTTGTTTCTCATCAGAATCAACACTCTTTTCAGACTTTAAAAAAATCAAAATTGAAGCGAGGTAGAGGTACTCTCCGGCCACATCAAAATTCAGTTCTTTCATTTTGTTAATGTATGAAAGGTACTGCCCTGTGATCTGAGTGAGATCAAGATTTTGGATGTCCATCTCCTCTTTTTGTACAAGGTACAAAAGAAGAGCAAGAGGACCATCGAACTGGTCAATGTGTACATAAATGTCGCGACTCATAACGAATTTTAGTTTAGCATTTTGGTCAGTGGCCTGTACACAACAAAGGTAAGACTGAAGGGATTATTAACGCTTCACAGCGAAAGAATTACAAAAAACAATTGGGTGATCAAAATTCCAAGTTTTTGAAATGGCCAAATCATATAACCAAGAACGGGAAAGCCAAATAAGCTCAAAAACATCAAGCCATAAAATGCGTAAATCAACTTCCCCTCAAATTGTTCAAAAACATGAGCTGCTTTTCCTCGTAAAACGGACATAAGCATTTTGGAACCGTCCAAAGGTGGAAAAGGCAGCAGGTTAAAACCCATCAGGACAAAGTTAATAAGCATAGAGAATTGAAGAACTTCAATCAAAATCACTTTGTAAGAGAAGCTATCATCGGTATAGATCGTAATTGCAGCCAATAGAAACGCCGATAGAGTCCCCGCAAAAAAATTCGAAAGAGGACCAGCGAAGCTTACCCAGAACAAACCTTTTCTATAATCTTTGAAATTTCTAGGGTTTATCGGAACTGGCTTTGCATAACCAAAGGGAGAGCCAAAAAAGTACAACAAAATAGCCGGAAGGATCACTGTTCCAAACATATCAAAATGAACTGCTGGATTTAAACTGATTCGACCTGCCCGATCTGCCGTATCATCGCCAAATCTTTTGGCGACATAAGCATGGGCAACCTCGTGAATAATAATAGCGAAAAGGAGCCCTGGTAGACATTTTGCAACGTTGTAGATAAAAGTTTGTGTATCCATGGTAGGATTATAACCACTGGGCGACTGATTGCCATGTAAATAAAAATAATGAAACGGAAAGTCCAAGTAGTCATTCTCACTGAAAGCCCCGAACAAGAACTCGAAGTCCTGGTCCTTAAAACAAATAAAGAGCGAGGCGCATTCTGGCAGAACGTTACAGGATCAGTTGATTCAGATGAGAGTTTCCAAGAGGCGGCCTACCGTGAGCTTGTTGAAGAAACAGGAATTGATGTTAGAAATGCCCAATCTCACGTTCAAGATTTAGAAACTGAATTTTTCTTTGATGATAGAAAGAATCGTAAAGTTCAGGAAAAGGTCTACTTCTATCATGGTCCACGGTGGAATATAGAGATCTGTGGAGAGCACACCGAATACGAATGGCTTAAAGTAAATAGTATCGATGCTTCAAAATACAAATATCCTTCAAACTACCATGCTCTTGTTAAATCTTTAGAAAAGATTATTAAAGACAAAGAGTAAAATGAAAGACTTTCATAAACCTCTTTTGATAACACTTGGATGTATCAGTTTTATCCTTGGAGTTATTGGTGCTTTACTTCCGGTTGTTCCAACCACTCCTTTTATGATCTTGGCTGCTTACCTGTTTTCAAAAAGCTCACCGAGACTGCAACAAAAAATTATGGACATGCCAGCTTTTGGACCTCTCGTAAGAGACTGGCATGAAAATAGAGTCATAAAACCCAGAGCAAAAGCCGCTTGTATTTTTACGATTGCAGCTGTGATGACCAGCAGTGGTTATGCCGTTTATCCAAACTACTGGTTGATTGGAATGCTGATTATGATTGGGGTGAGTGTTTCGGTTTTTGTTATGAAACAAAAATCTTCCTAAATGTTAAATTAAGGCGTTCTTCTTTATTGCTACGTTTAGGAATCGAATGCTCCCAATTATGCTGAAGACTTTCTTCCATCAAAAGAAGATCTCCTGATTCAAGATTAATTTTAAATTCCATTTTCGAAGTTCCTTTTTTACGAAAACTCATTTCTCTAGATTCCCCCAAGCTCACAGAAGCAATGACCGGGTTTTTCTTTAATTCAGGTTCATTATCAGAATGCCATCCCATAGAGTCTTGACCATCTCTATAGTAATTAAGCAAACAGGAGTTAAAAGAGTGATCAAAGGTTTGCTCAATTCTCTGCTTAATATCAAAAACTTGCTTGTCCCAGTCCTCGGGCTCATAAAGATCTCCACTATATATATATAGGAGGCTTCAGGATCCCCCATGTAATAGAGAAGTCGAGGCTGTTTGTAGATCTTTCCAAATATCTTAATATCTCGCTCAGTCCAGGGGATCTCAAAGAGAAGATATGAGAGAAGGGCCTGGTCTTCTTCTATATATCCTTTATAAAGACGGATCCTACCTGAAATATCATTAAGTAACTCCATTGCTCTCCTGTTTCTGAGCCAGTACCTGATTACTGTCTCCAGGCTCCTGATTTCAGTTTTCTGTTTTTAACCGTCAAGCACAGCAAATATTACCATCAAGTATTTATGGCTAAAAAACTTTTTTCAAGGCGCCGTATAGCTTGCATAAGGTTAACAACAGGGAGGATTTCTGTGAGCCAAATCATTAAATCTAAAGCTAACTCTCGTATCGCTAAGGAAAGCGATGTCCTTTTTCAGCAACTTGGAAACCGATGGTACATCTTTACTGAGCAAGATGGTCAACTTATTTATTCGGTAATGCCTGAAGGTATGGACCCTAGAGAAACTAAACTTGAGCTCTACGAAATTATCGAAGAACACATGAACAATGTAAGTAAGCGTACTAAGCTAACTGACGTTGAATTATAATCATGGGTGCGCAGAGAAGAGAGAAGGAAGATAATCCTTCTCGATCGAGAAAACGTCCTCACATTGATATGTGGGAGAACCTTGATCAAAAACAAATTCAAAAGATTAAAGACCATATCCAAAAAGAACTGGAAGGAAACGAAGAACTTCAAAAGAAAGCCGCTCTTATTCTAGAAGATTGGTTAAAGAACAATACCTGACAAAACAACTCAACAGTAAACAAAAAAACACAACTTTTTACTAAAGTGTTTTAGTGCCCGACCGACTAAGTAAGCAACAAAATCAAAAAGGTTTGCACGGTCGCGAACCCATTAAGCCACATTACGGAGGATCTCATGCTTAGAGGAGATTAGAAATGGGTTTCAGAATTA
>JAUHYH010000183.1 GCA_030426585.1 Bacteriovoracia bacterium | reverse complement strand
TATTATTTATAATGTTTTTTAAGCCTTTTTTAATTTTATGTTAAATTAATATAATATGTATTATATTTTTATAATAAAAAAAGACTCATTTTATATACAATAAATAATAAAATAGTTAGAAAAACTACTAAATTATTAATAGATAGATCACTTAATACAGATAATACAATTCTATTATATCTATACTCATAATTTTCTTATAATTCTATTATATCATATTCAAAATCATTAATATCAGTTCTTTCACTCGCCAAATTTTTGAGGTTGGCCATCAGTGTATGAATATCAACCAAGCTTTGCATAAATAGAGTAACGACTTGCTGATTAATAGAGGGTGAAATTTCACCTGGGTTAAAATAGAGCTCTTTTTCTTTAAGATAAAAATTCCAATAGAGGTAATACATATTGAGAACTAAACTTTGAAAGTCTATTTGAGATTCACATGGGTTTGCCCAGGTTCCAATTTTAGAATCCCAAACTTGAGCACCCTTATAGCTATTGTCCTTTAAACTTAAAAAGAACGATTTTATTTTTACAAAGCCTTCCATGTTGAGCGAACTTGCAAATTGAATAGCATGGGGACCCCATGTTGTGGATTGTACTTGAAAGTTAGGGTTATTAATCGCAATGGTTTTTTGCTTATTAAGATTTAAAATAAATTTCCATTTTGAATCTTGAGTTACCCAAAGAGTTGAGTTTTCATTCGAGTAATCATCGAGATCAAGAAAAGACGAATTTGGAAGTTCTCCAAAACTTTTCATGGTATTAGCTATCTGTGTAGTTGTGTAAATCCGAACGTTACTTATTGTTGCAATAAAAGAAATGAGCTTTCTCCAGAAAAAAACTTCATCATTGCTTTCGAGTTCTGTTATTAGAACTCCAAACTGATTAAAGCTAAAAGAGTGAAAGGGGTAATCGATAAGTTTTTTCCCCATTGTGGTTGCAAGAATGTCTTGAAAGGTAAAAAGATTAATATTTGATTTTAAAAACTTTAAGTAATAAATTTCTGATTCCAGAAGAACTTTCGATACACGTGATTGGTCTTTGTTATTAAAATAAACATTTTCAGGGTTTAATCTCTTTATTAATCCTTTATTGAGGTAAGGATTATTAAGAGAATAAAAAGAAGTTATGGGAGGTAAATTGCTGAGGTCGGCTTCATCAATAATGGTGGCATTATGAATTGGAGGAATAAGAGACCACAAACCTTCATCACGCTTTGAAACATAGACAAAATAATGATCTTGGGATTGTTCAAGATTATTTAAGGTATCTAATACCTTTAGTGCTAAATTGTTTGATGAGTTACAAGCAAAAAATTTATTCATTAACTGGGCCCTGAGCCGATCTAACAATCTTGGCGGGCGATGAAATTCCTTCAAGGAAGCTTGTAATTTGCCTGTAATTTGCTTTTAGTTCGAAAAGCATATTCTCGAGCGCAGTGAAAAGCTCTATTGAGTCTTCTTCTGGAAGAGTTTCAAGAGCAGAGCGGAACATTAGGTTAACTGAACTGGTAATAAAACATGGTGTGTCTGTTTTAAAAAAAGAATCAAGTAACGCGATAAAAGATGCGATTTTCTCTGGCCGACCTTTCATTTCTTGTAAATTTCTTATTGCTTGCAAAAGGTTTTTAGAAGAAGCCCTGAGTGCTTCTTGTTCAGCTTGTAAGTAATTTTTTACCTCATATGAGGTAAAAAGATTAAAAATATGAGTTTCTCTAATATTGATGCCAGCATTATTCAAAGTATTATAAAAATAGGTTCTTGTAGCATAGCTCGCAATATTGGTGAGGCTGTCATCGACGGGATTGATATGAATTTTAAAGTTTCCAACCTCGTCACCTTTAATCTGGTAAATATCATTAAACAGCCATTGCCCAGTAATTTGTGGTTTACCAAAAGTTAAGATGTCGATACAAGAAAGGATTTCTTCAAAAACCAATGACCTATCTTCAGTTTCTAAAACTAAATCATTAGTACAGTATGAGTAACCAGTGTTTTCTTGAGGTAGGTTTTTAATTCGAACATGCAATGTTGGTGTTGACCATGCATGAGCCATTTGTTTTGCTAAGCCATCTTGGCAAACAAGTATGTCCACAGCATTAACAACAGAGTCCAGGGCAGCAAGGTCAGATTCAATAATAATAATATCATCACCTAAGATTTTTTGAGCTTTTTCAAGCATAGGAATTTCAAGCATATTTCCAGTTACATGAATAAACACTGGTAAGTATCGATTCGTAGATGAAAGTTTAAAAACAATTTCGTCTATATTCCATTGAGTGCTCGTGAAAGAAGAAGCATCAAAAGCAACAATTTTAAAATCAGGCCCCTGTGAATTTTTAAGGTCTGTAAGGGCATTCTTCGCTTCAAGAAAAGCGTAAGGGTTATTAGGTTTAATAGTTTTTGTAACATCCTCTTGAACAAGGTTGTTTAAAATTTCATATCGGTTAATCGAGATATTGTTTGATGGGTAAACCTCGTTCATGAACTTTGCCCAAGAATTACTATAAAGAATATTCTTGGTTTCTGAATACCTAACACCATGAAAGCTATCAACTTTCAGAATAGTAGCGAGGGTTCCGCTTATTTCATCATTAGAGAAATTAAAAACGTTGCTCCAATTAGTCTGTGTCACTTCTTTGATGTTGTCCCAAAGTTCATTTACTGCATGAAAATCTGGGATGACCTGACTGGTTTTTACTGTTGATATCTTTTCTCTGTTCACATAGTGAAACTTAACTTCGTCTTTAAAAAAGGTTTCAACTTCTTTATTGTTTTCCCAAGAAAGAACATGGATTTCCTGATCGGGGTGATTGTTCTTCCACTGTAAAGCAATTGTTACTGTTTGATATAAGTCTTGAACTGTTTTGAGATTAATAAATAGTGATTTCATATCTAAGTCCTTTAGATTTTTTTGAAAAGTGACCAGAAAACTGATTCAAATTGATAACTTGGTCTCTTGGTCATCATCTCAATATCTTCCTGATTCCAAACGGTTGATGAATTAAAACTTTTGAGAGCTAAACTTAGTTCAGGATCAATGTTCTTACGAAAATCAGCTAGGTTGTCACTAGCCTTGTATGTTAAAAAACTATAAAAATATTCTTTGTTAGCTTCATAAGAATTTTGATGAATTAAAATGGCTGGTTTTTTATATAAAACATTGATAAAGCTCTCATTTTCATAGAGTTCATCAGGTTTATCTGAGTAGAATTGAATTCCAGGGATTTCGGCAAATTGAGAATAATCATCTTGATAATTAGCGATCATATCTTTGTTGGGTTCGATAACTAAGATATTGATTTTTTTCTCAGCTTTATAGAGTCTTTTAATGAGTTCGTTTAGGTGATAACCGACACCGAGGCCTAGGATTATATGAACATCATTAGAAAAGATTTCTTTTTCATATTTGTTACAAAAAATTTCAGCTTCTTTATAAGGGTCGACTTCAGAATGAAGATGAATCCCGTTGATCACGAGCGAGCTTTGTTTTTGTGATAGGGATGTTGTTTTCTGTTCTGTCATTTTCTTCCTTGAGCATTACAGTTCATTATGACGATATTTACTTATGGCCACACGGTTTTTGTAGGCACTACCAATTTCAGTCTTTATTTTAACAGAGAGTTCTTCGAGTTGCCTAATGATCTCTCCGTCTTGCTCGAGTATAACATTAATTCGATTAGACTGCTCGGGTGTTGCAATTTCCGTGCAATTTTTCCCAGCTATTTCAATAAGTCGTTGACGATTATTTAGATCAGTTTGCTCAGGTATTTCTCCACGAGAAACAGATTCCAATATCTGGTCAGAAATAGCTTCGATTTTATCTAGCCAATGGTCTAAGTTATTTTGTTTCTTCATTTTCTTTCAGAGACTTAACAGCGTCTTTCCATCCTGAATAAAGGGTTTCAAGTACTGATAAAACACCCTCAAGAGGTTTCTTGTCGATGTTGATGTTTGCCTGGGTGCTGCTGTGAAGAATGTAGTCATACAAAGAACTCAATTCTTTAGCGATATCGCCACCAACTTCAAAATCAAGACTGTTGCTAAGTTCAATAATGATGTCTTGAAGTTTTCCGATGTAAATACCTTTGTCAGCAATGTTGTTTTTCTCAATGGCTTCAACAGCTTTTTTACAATTTTTAATTGCTGCTTGATAGAGCATCAATAGAATTTGTTCTTTCGAGGCTGTTTGGACCGATGTCTTTTTGTAAGCTCCTAATCCGTAACTCATTTATATCTCCTTAGTTATCCTAATTGTGGTGCTGCTCCAGCTCCTCCACCAAGTCCTGCGAGACCTTGGCCCTGAGCTTTTAGTTTTGAGACTGTGTCTTCAAGTCTTGCAAATTTATCTTTGAGAACTCTTTCTTTGTTCTTGATATAGCGTTCTTTATTTTCAATTCGACCATCAATATCTCTAATATTTCTTTCAACACCACGAGTACGAGTTGTAAGAAATCCACTGGGTCCAATCGCCTGATCAGAGAGATCTCCAAGCTTGTGAAGTAGACCTTTAATCTGCCCCTTCTGAGTGAGTTGTCCCACAAGGACTTCAGCCGTGGATTGGTAATCTTCTTTTAGTTTTGCTTGAAATATTTCAGCGTCAAATTGAATGAGACCAGACCTCTGGAAAGTAATTCCAATATCCCCGGGTCGCATACTCCCACCGGAAGTTTCAATATAACTGAATATCGTATTTCTTAATCGGCTTTCAAGAGTTTGCAGGGTTAAATCACCACCGAGTGTACTTCTGGTATCAGAGCTTTCATCAAGTGTATTTTGTTGCTTAATAAAGCTTAAGACTTTGTTGATTGTTTCAATGATACTCTTAACTTTTTCACCAATTTTCTCAACATCAGCACCGACTTCAATCGTGAATTCTTTCCCTG
>JAUHYH010000182.1 GCA_030426585.1 Bacteriovoracia bacterium | reverse complement strand
TTCTTTAGGTCTTTGCTGAGAAGAGATATAAATACAATCAACCGGACAAGCGATCGCGCACATATTACAAGAGATACAGTTAAGGACATCGTTATAAAGTCTTGAACGAGAGTTTTCTGGAAGAACTTCTCTCACCTCTGGATACTCGATAGTTACGGGTTTCTTGGCAATTACGTATTTAAAAGTAATCCACATCCCTTTTAAACATGTCTCTACCGCATATTTAATGTTTCCAAAATATTCTGAAAAACTGATTCCATCTTCGGCTTTTCTGCTCATCGATCTACCTCTCCAAGGACGATATCAATACTTCCAATTGTTGCAACAAAATCAGCAACCATCTGCCCTGGTGCCATAAAAGGAAGCATCGAAACATGCGTAAAACATGGGGACTTAACTTTCACTCTATAAGGAGTTTTTTCTCCTGTGCTCACAATATGAATACCTAACTCTCCTCGAGGGCATTCTTGTCGATAGAAAATTTCACCTTTAGGAAGCTTGATAACTTTTGAAACCTTTCCAATAACTGGCCCTGGCTCAAGCATATCAAGGCATTGTCGAATAATTTTCACCGACTCTTCCATCTCTTTCATTCGAACAATGTAACGATTGTAACAATCACCTATTGTTGAACCTCTTTCACCAGTTCCAACGGGAACATCAAACTTCACTTCATCATAAAGAAGATAAGGTTCTACTTTTCTAAGGTCCCACTTATAACCAGAACCTCTTAGAACTGGTCCTGTCGCTCCATAGTTAAAGCAATCTTCAACAGAAAGAACTCCAACATTGTTAACTCTTTCTAAGAAAATTTTATTCGAAGAAACAAGAGTGTCATACTTCTCAAGTTCCCCTTCAAAATTATCGAGGAAATCTTTGATATAACTTACGTGGGCATTAGTCATGTCATTCCAAACACCACCAATCCAGAAGTAGTTGTATAATAACCGAGCACCAGAAATTTCTTCAAAAAATCTTAAGATTTTTTCTCGCTCATCAAAGGCGTAAAGAAATGGGCTAAAAGCTCCAAGATCAAGTGCGTAAGTTCCAAAGGCCATCAAGTGAGACGCGATTCTTTGAAGCTCACTTACAATCATGCGAATGACCTGAGCTCTACGAGGAACTTCTGTTCCTAGCATTTTTTCAACGGCCATCGAGTAAACAAGTTCTTGATTCATTGCTGCGAGATAGTCCATTCGATCAACGAAAGGGATAATCCCTCGGTAATCGATAGACTCACAATGCTTCTCCATACAACGATGAAGATAACCAATATGTGGAATTGCCTGAGCGACAATCTCTGAGTCTGTTTTTATTTCAACTCGAAGAACCCCATGGGTTGCGGGATGCTGAGGCCCCATGTTCACCGTTAACAACTCAGTGTTCATACTCTCGTCTTGTGTTTCATCCTGGAGTTCTTTAATACCCATGTCCCATGTTTGCATTAGTGACCTCTTTCCAGTTGTCGCTTAAGAAGATCTGCTTCCATCTCTTTCTTACGTACTTCAAACTCTCTATCTTCAAAATTCATCTTCGCTTCAGGATTAACTTCCATTCCGCGATAAACTTTTTGAACTTCATAATCTTTTCTAAGTGGAAACCCTTCCCAATCATCTGGGCAAAGAATTCTTCTATGATCAGGGTGATCTTTGAATCTTACACCAATCATATCGTAGCATTCACGCTCTTGATAGTTAGCAGCTGCCCAAACCGGGACAACAGATTGCAACTCAGGATTCTCACGATCCTTTAATTGAGTCTTTAAAATCAATTGATAAGAGTTTTCTAAGTTAAATGAAGCTAGCATGTAACAAACTTCAAAATACTCAACATAATCAACTCCACTAATCACCTGAAGAACAGGGAATGGGAATTTATCGTTCGTCTTAAGAAACTCACAAACTTCGTAGATCTTTGAAGAATCAACTAGTACTGAAGAGTCTCCAGCACCATCTTCTGGAGGGTTTACAACTGAAGCATTGGCACCAGGAACAGAACTGTTAATAAGTGAAGCTATATCATTATGCATTCTTCACCCACTTATCTCTAAGAATTCTTTCGTTAGCAATTTTCTTTTGAAGAACCATTAAGCCTTCAATAAGAGCTTCTGGTCTTGGAGGGCATCCTGGAACATAAACATCAACAGGCACAACTTCATCAACACCTTTAAGAACATGGTAACCGTGCTGCCAATAAGGTCCCCCCTTGTTAGCACATGACCCCATGGAGATAACATATTTCGGTTCAGCCATTTGCTCATAAAGAACTTTTACTCGAGTTGCCATTTTCAGCGTAACTGTTCCCGCAACAATCATAAGATCTGCCCGTCTTGGAGTTGCCATGAAGGCCCCACAGCCAAATCTTTCTAAGTCATGTTTAGAGGCGCCAGTTGCCATCATCTCGATTGCACAACAAGCGAGACCAAAGGTCATAGGCCAGAGAGAATTCTTTCGGCCCCAGCTCAAAAGTTCATCGACCTTCGCTAAGACGATACCCGATTCTTGCATCGTTATTTTCTCCATTTAACTGATGATTCTGAGCCCCTATTTTACTCATTACCACTGACTAACGTCAATGAAACAAAGGTGTTACGTGAATGAGATGAGCTTCATGCGCGGCGCGCTATTTAATCTAAGAAGCGGTCGCAACGCTGGCGAAAACTTTGTTCAAGATCTTGATAAAGTTTTTCTGTAAGCGTGGATCCAGGCTTTCTCAAACCACTTTGAATAAACTTCATTCGTTTTTGGTCATTTCGGCAGGCAGCACCAACGATGGCTTCAAATTCATAAATTGCTGCAACAGGGTATGGAACAGAATGAGCTGAAGAATAGAACTTCACTGGTTCTTTTGAAATATGGGCATGGTTAGCATGCCCTATGCGCTTTCTGAGTTCCGATTTAAAAGTCCGAAAATAAGGTCCTAAATGATAGAACCGTTCAATCGTCATCTCTCTGGAAAATTTTTGGAGCTTCGTATCCCAAACGTCGTAGCAGCCAGATCTTTTTTTATCAAAGTGAACGAAAAGCTCACTATTAACCTGACATTCAATCAAATAAGCATCTGCTTCGCCACCTTCTCCCTCAATAGTGTTCGCTATGAATTGCTCAAGGGAAAATTGTGATACATATGGATTAAATTCTTCACGATAAATGAAGTGACTTAACTCATGAGCAAGATCGAGAACTGCATCATAGGTATCAAGGTGCTGATTGATATAAACAACTGAAACCGACTCGTGAATAACCTCTAAAGCATTATCGCGATCGAATCTTCTTAGGATCGTTGTATCTGTGAGTGAGTTTTCTCCAACTTTTAGAACATCACTTAAAGTTTTTCCCCACTGATTTGCTTTAAGCCTTGCTTGGTTAACAAGACGTTTCCCCGTATATGAACCTTCTAAAATTTCGATGAGCCTTTGAATGTTCTTTTCTGGAACGGTACTATGCTTCATCCAAGGAAATTCAATTTCACTTTTATCAATGGCATAAAGCTGGAAACAAAAAAGAAATACGAGTGCACCTTTCATACCTCCCGTATCGGGAGTGAAAGGTTTTAATTACAGTTGGTTACGTCGATAGGAAAAAAATGACGGTTTTTTTGAAGAGACTGAAATTTTTCCTAGTTCAAAATTGTTGACGATTTCTCCCGACTTTTTGATTTGGGCCTCAAGGGTGTAATTTCCTTCAGGGAGGTAAAAGCTCGATGTATGAATTTCACGAGGAAGAGTCGTCCAGTGACGAATATCCGCTCTTTCGCTATATGAGATGGCTGCCGTTGAGCCCAAGTATGTGGCGAGTGCCATGGTTTTTGCAAATCCTTCGTTATCACCATTTTTATTAAGTGCCTTATAGGTTCCATAAGCAGCAAGTATTGCAAGGCCTTGTTTTACTAAAAATTTTCCACCTGTGCTTAAAAGATAACCTCCAAGTTGCTCCTTATTTGTAAGTCTCGCAATTTCTCCAAGTGGTGCCGTCAAACTCATAGGAATTTTTTTTACAATTTTGTTTTCTTTTAAAACTTTTAAATCAATTACTAATCTGTGGGGTTCGTTTTTAACTTCCGGAACTTTAAATTGAAGAGCTGGTCCCGTTGTTGCAATATTAGTCATCCCACCAACATTGTAACTATCATAAACATCAACCCCGCCTCTTCCCACGTAGAGACCGCGTGGTTTTAAACCGAGTTTATCATAAGCAAAAGCGCGAATTGCCACGTTTGAAGCAACAGCTATTAACTTTGTCGAAGTGGAATAATTTTTGTCAAAGGCTGCGTTGAGGCTAAGGTTGATAGGTTTTTCATCTTTAATCGGAACTAAACCAAGTTCTAAGTTCACAGTTACCGAGTCTTTATTTTTTTTATCTATTTTACTTAAAACTGATTTCGGGATTTTGTTATTTCTTTTGAGGTTATTAAACTGAGAACTTCTCAATTTTTTTAACATTTTAAAATATTTATAATCAATAAGCTCTTTTAGTCGGTCTGCAACCTTTAGAAGACTTTTATCTTTCTTGCCAGGATTAAGGCTTTTACCCTCTTTATAATTTTTCTGAACCCATTTAAAAAATTTCTCCCCATACTTATCCGCATCTGAGTTAAAGTCTCTGTATAAGGGTGAAAGCAAAGGGTACATTTCTCGAGCATCTTCATACATCTTTAAAGCAATTTGATCTTCAGCTCTTTGCCCAATCGCTTCATGAATTGTTCCTGCAAACAGTTTGGCAAAGATATCGTTAAAATAAAGTGTTTTAAACTTTTTATTTTGCTGAATAGTTCTAAAAAAAGAATCCCAGGCAACCATCTCCGCTCTTGCAGAAAAAAGGTATTGAGTCTTTTGAGAATTAGAGACGGTTTTTTCATCACCAGAATCAAACTCTTTGTAACTTCCATCTTGATAAAGATTAAAATAAGCCTTGGCTAAATAGTAATGGATA
>JAUHYH010000181.1 GCA_030426585.1 Bacteriovoracia bacterium | reverse complement strand
AAACGGTATATAAGGCAGCAACTCATGCGATTAAAAGATTGGGAAGAGAACTCAATAAAGGTCACAAGAGGAGATTTAAAAGAAAGCATGCCTATGACAAAAACGTTGAGGAATTAGTTTTAAGTAAAACTGCTTAAGTTAAAATTCAAGGTTCCAGCACCCCTCCTGCTGGAACCTTTTTTTTAGTTGTCGAGAGAGTTAAAATTTTCTGATTTTAAAAAGCTTTCGAGCTTAACATCTTTAGAATAATATCTGGCATCAGAAAAAGACGACTGGTTCATTTTATCTTTTGCAAGTTCTTCATAGTCTGATGATAAATGAACAAGCATTCCAATGAGAACACTCTCGTCGTAATCTTGAGAAAGATCCTTAGCCATTTTAATTAAATAAAGTTTTGATTTCTTTTTGAAGCAATATTTATGAGCTGATTTAGAGAGGGGACCAAAGGTTTCGCCAACTGTTTCTCCTAAAGTCTCCTTATAAGTCTTTTTCGCCATTTCTTTACTCTTATTCACATCTTCTACCAACATATCGATGGCATCAAATGTTTCATAGAGAACTTTCTTCATTTTTCCGAGCGTATAAACTCCAGTATGGAGAGAGTAATACTTTGCTTTACAACTATTGTATGAGAAATCTTTGGCTGCTTTTTCTTCAGCAGCAAGTTGTTTGGGGCTCATTTGAACAAGTGACTTTAAGTAGTCTTTATGTGAATCAAGGAGTTCATCATTAACTCCTTTAAACCTTTTAGCTTTTGACCTTAAAATCTTAATTTTGTGTTCATCAGTTATTTGTGAATAAGGTTTTTGATTTTGAATGATTTTTTTTGCATGAGAGACAATTTGTTTCTTTAATCCTAATTCAAGTTTCTTTGTTTCATTAACTTTCTTAATTTTATCCCAGTCGGGTTGGAGTTTCGACGTTGTCCCATCTAATTGATAGAGAGCATTAGAGTCAAGCTCAGAGGCTTTAGTGACAAACTTCTTACTGAGTTCACGGAAAGACGGGTCACTTTTCAACTTTTTTTCCAATTGAGTTGAGTGCTGATCGTTTTTTGCCTCTTGTGCATTTACGATAGGGGAAAAAGTTAAAAGGCATAAGATTAACAGTTTCATATAAGCTCCGTTTAAATCATAAGACGGGGATTAAAAATGCAAACCATGTGCCATCTCAAATAGGTTTAAAACGGGTCTTAGGGCAAAATACTGTAAAATTTATAATCAGTGCCTAGTCTTTAGACAGCGGAAGCTTTTGCTTGAGTCAGTGGGTGTCTTTACTGCTTTAAAGGTTAGTTTTAAAATTTAGCTAATGAAGAGACCTTATTCTCTGATCATTTTGGTCTGTCTGATTTTAAGCCCTTCGGCTTATTCCTATCTTAGTTATGGTGATGCTAGTGATGATTGTAATTTCTCTAGTAGCCAAGTTCTGACGAAGGCCATTTGGAATTGTGATGATCTTGTTGTGGGATCATCTGTTGTTATTACTTTTAATCCATCAGTCACTTCAGTTGTTCAGTTCCGAGTTCAAGGAAGTGTCACCATTGAGGGACGCATTGACGTTTCTGCAACAGCAACTGATCCGGGCCCTGGTGGGAATCGCGGTGGTGATTGTGGAACGGGTGGTGTGATTTGTACTGCTCAAAACGGTCAGGGCTCAACATCAGGTGAAGGTAATGGCGGAACAACGGGTGATGATCTTGGTGCTAACTTAGCTGCCGATGGTGGCGGTGGAGGTGGCGGAGGTTATGCTGTCACAGGTGACACCGGTGATAACGGATCAAATGGTGGAGGCGGGACTAACGGAACAGGTGGTGCCGGAGGTGCTGCTTTTATAACTGCTGCAAATTTAGAAACAAGTCTTCCTGGGGGAACGGGAGGAGGAGCAGGGGGCTCTGGTGATACGGGGTTTGCTATTGCTGATGGTGGAGATGGTGGCCACGGTTCAGGTTCTTTAGTTATTGTTTCAAAAGGTGATATCACTCTATCAAGCACTGCTGACTTATGGGCCAAGGGGGTTCCCGGCTCAAATGGAACTCTCAATGTTGTAAACGGCGGGAATGGAGCAGGAGGTTCTGGTGGTGCTATTTATTTAGTTACGCGAGGAGAACTCACAACTTCAACCGCTGATATTGATATTTCAGGGGGAGCTGAGAATACTGCTGGAACAAGTCCGAAAGGAGGGAAAGGTTCCGATGGACTCATAAGAGTTGATACCGAGAGTGGAACTTTTACGGGATCTTTTAATATCACTTCACCTGACGGGATAACGACCTATACTTCAGTCACTCCTTCTGTTATTGATCCTTTAGGCGTTCTTGAATCAGATATTTCACCGAGCTGTGCATATAAGGTTAAATCAAATGACTTTTGGTTTAGTTTTTTATTGGGTTTGGTTTTGGCGTTTTTATTATTCCAGCTCTACAAATACGCTCGGAATTTCATCATCACCAATCGTATTGGTATGAGAAAGTCCTAATTGACCTGAGTTGTTTGCTCCCCAGCACATCACTTTTCCTTCGAATCTTTCAAGAGCACAGGTATGATTGGCACCACCATTGATTTGACTAAATTCTTGGTCTTGAATGGGGACAAAAGAATTACTTAAAGTGGCGACTTCATCATCTCCGATATTGAAATTATCACCGTGTCCAAGCGCTCCAAGAGAACCAAGACCCCAGCAATAAATCTGATGATCAACACCAATTGAACAAGTGTGATTATTACCCGTTGCAATGGTTTTCATGGCAAGCTCATTACTTAAAGCAACTGGATCAAGTTGGCTAACATCTTCATCATCACCAAGGATATCATTATAACCAAGACCTAGTTGTCCGATCGCATTGTAACCCCAGCAATGAACTTTTTGTCCTTCGGTAATAGCACAAGTATGAAGAAAACCCGTTGCAAGTTGAAGGATCTTACTACTAAAAGTTAAGGCCGGAACATTGGAAACAAATTCATCATCACCGATATTATCTGTGTGGCCGTAACCAAGTTGTCCGAAGTTATTATTCCCCCAACATTTAAGATCACCATTCACGAGGGCCGCACAAGAGTGGTTTGAAATCGTTGAAATATCCATTTGAAGGACACTCGCTCCAATAGGAGAGTAAGCGAATTGATCAGCAGTCTCATTGTCTCCTATATTATCGGTATGCCCAAGTCCCAATTGTCCTGAGTTATTCTGTCCCCAACACTTCACATTTTTGCTGGCAAGAAGAGCACAGTTATAATTTGTTCCCGAATAAATTCTTATAGCAGGTTCTCCAAGGTCAATTTTTGTAGCAACCGAAAGATCTTCGTCATCACCAATCATATCGGTGTGACCAAGTCCTAATTGTCCGGATTGGTTGGCGCCGAAACATAGGACCTTCCCACTTTCTAGAATGGTACAGGTGTGATTGAGACCGGCTGAAAGATCGATAACTTTTTCATCAATGGCCAGAAAGTCTTGAGTTAGTATGGATTCGTTATCTCCGATATTCTCCATATGCCCAAGTCCAAGTTGACCTTGGTCATTTTGTCCAAAACATCTAACGTTACCTTCTTTATAAAGAACGCAAGTATGAAAGCCACCTGTAATGACTTTGGTCGCAATCAAAGGAGCTTCTTTTTTCTGACAGTATTCAAGTCTTGCAACACTAAAAGGATCTCGTTCTTCGCTTAATTGGATTTGATTCGTTTCACTTAAATAAGAGTAGCCAACCTCAACACCATTTACTGTAACCTGAACTGAGGCGAGGTCGATATTAGATGTTTTTAAGTTAAAAATGTTTTCGGCTTCGATACTGGCTGTGGCCAAATTTCCGAGTCTTTGAAGTCCATCACCATAATCTCCCGAAGCAAGGTCAACCGTGATCCCTCCAGCAAGCTCTACAATTTCTTTATAACCATAACCAATTTCATTTTCACCATTAATAGGCATTGTATTGTTATTGTTATAAATGACTCCACCGAGAACGAGTGGTCTTGAACCTTGAACAGCCTTTATTTTATTGAGTACGCTTTGAGGTGATATTCCTGAGCAATATTGAGCTTTAGCAGTAGGTTCTTTATTTTGAGGGTCAACAACCATTTGAATATGATCAGGGTATTCAAAGCAAATATCTTGTTCGTCAGCAACAAAAATAATAAGTAGCGCGGCATCGTCTCTGAAGAGTCCTTGGTCTTGGATTTCTTCTAAGTTCTGATCAAGTGCTCGCTCGAGTGAGTAAAGTCCCATCTCCCCACCATCTGAGTAATTATCTACTGCGGGGTTTTTAAGTTTTTGGTTAAGTGCTGTGATGGTTTCTTCAGTCAGTAATTGATTCGAGTCTAAAACATAGGGTTCTGTCCCTTTCTTGTATAATTTACCACTTCTTGAAGAGTTTCCACTGTGACCTAAGATAACACCAATTCGATAATCAATATCTTCTGGAATTGAATTCAGAAAAAAATCGAAACCATCAGCAATGGCGCCTCTTTCTTCAACAATAGACCCAGACGTATCAGGAACAATAATGATATCAAGTTTTTTTATAATTGATTCTTCATCAGGGGCGTATTGATCAACATAGCAAAGACCGTTCTGAGTGGAACCGGAACTTTCGGTACTCGGGTCGAAAGCATCATCGATGGCATTACTGACTTCATCGCCACCATTACACCCGGAGAAGAGGGCCAGGATAAATATTAAAAAAATATTTATTTTCATCCTTATATTATAAAGTCTGCCCAGAGTGCGATTCAAGAAAGCTTCGAGAGTTAAACCTTTGAAATAACTTATTTTTAAGGGGGGTTATAAGAGAGGTTTAATTAGAGAACAATTCCTGTAAATAGCTGATATGACTGAGAATCAATGGCTTCATTATTACTCGTAAAACTTGTGTCTTCGCCTGATAATTTAAGGATGAAGCTAAAATCCTTATTCCAATGATACCAGTAGTTTACGCCCAAATTAATTTGCTGATAGTCCAAGTA
>JAUHYH010000180.1 GCA_030426585.1 Bacteriovoracia bacterium | reverse complement strand
TTCTCCATAAACTTTGCCTTTGTTTCTATCGGAGGCAGCAATTTGGGTAACTTTAAACTTTGGGTGCTCTTGTAAAAGAGCAATCGCTTTTTGACCGACAACACCTGTGGCCCCTAGAACAGCAACTTCAAGAATCTGAGATGACATAAACTCCTCTTTTTGAAGAGCCTGTGAATGTTTGGGATTAATCAAAGATTCAGAAGCTCTCCACGTTAAACGTGACAGTGTTGGGTCTTTAAACCCTCACACCAACAACTTTGTCTTTTAGGAGACATCATTGCTTCGGCATTCTCACCTCTGACAAACTTCTACGAACCTAAATTCTCGGTTTGTTTTCTTTGAGAAATGCTCCTCTTCATGATCAAGGTTATGCTTGAGGTACTCTAAAGTCAACAGGTTTAGAGTTATTGAGAAATTAAAAGAAGATTATAAAGTTGATTAGCTTCTCCAGGATTTTCTCCAATACAGAAGATAAAGTTTTTTCCAGAACCATTAACGTCAAGCGTGGCCATGCAGTTTGCAGCTTGCCCCCCGAGTGTTGCTGCGAAGAAGCCAGCACTTGGACTATTTACTGATCCAATTGAAATTGCGACACCGCTTCCTTCAAGTGTTCCATTGTCCATATCAGTAATTTTATAACCATTTCCAGATCCAGAAGCGAGAGTGGCTTGTACAGGAGAAATATCATCTCCACCAGCACTTCCTTCGAATAGAAGTCCAGTATAAGTCCCATCTAGACTACTTGCTGAAGAAATACTTGAAGCAGCCATAGCGACGATAAAGCTATCATCCGTATCATCTGATGGCGTGTTTGTTCCCGTACGAACAATGGCCCCACCAACTTGAGTTAAGTACATTTTTGCATCACTCACAGTTGCGATTCCATTTGAACAACCAAAGTTTCCTAGACTGTTACTCCCAAGGGAGGTGTCATCAAAAGCATACATAGAAGGTAGTGTTGCAGATGAAGTTGTGTGAGTGTAATTAAAAGTTCCATAAACATCTCGCGAACTTCGTTCACTTGAGAGATCGATATCTTTGCTGGTATTTACCCAGTTGGCTGTAAAATTTTCCGTCGGACATTCTCCTGACTTGACCATTGTGATAATTTGCTCACCACTGGCGTTTGAAAAAGGTTTCATCAAAAGAACAACTCCAGGGATATCGAGTACGTAAGTCACTTCACTTAAAGTAGGGGCTTCGCTTGAGCCATTATCACTAAGACTACTCACGGTTAATTTTTTGAAACCAGTTGATAAAGTTGCGACTGAACCAGAGGCAGACCATCCTTCATCAGCTTCAGTCACGCTGAATGAGCTCGCCCCAAGGTTCATGCTGTAATCAGATCCTGGTCCGTTATATCCTGTAGTGGCATTAGAGTCGTCATCACTCCCACAGGAAAATAAAAGAAATGAAATCAAGAACAGACAGATCATGCTTCTCAAAATCAACATACGTACCTCTTTTCATTTTTAATAACTCAATGAGAATAAGGTCTAAAGCGTTCAGATAATGTTAAGATTTTACAGCTTAGGAAAATCAGTAAGTTATGGATCTTAGCTAAAATCTACCAATCCAGATGGTTCCGATATGTCTAGTATTGTTGGCAATAAAAAAGGCCCGTTGGCAGACGGGCCTTTAATTGGGAAGAACGAAGAGGTTCAACCCGTTGAAGTATCCTGAAAAAGTGTTTGATTTGAAACAAGATTTCAGAAGCTCTCCACGCTGAACGTGACAGTGAAGGGTCTTTAAACCCGATCACCAACAAAAGAGACTTTTTAGGAAGTCTTTAATGCTTCGGCGATCCCACCTCTGATAATCATCATTGAGCCTAAACTCTAAGACTATTTTCTTTGGGAACCGCTCCTCTTCTCTTTTAGATTAAGTTGAGACCGGATCAAAGTCAATATTGGTAATTGTGACTTTTTATCAAGATTGCTAGGATAGAGCTTTATGAAAGCGAATTTAGAAAAGAAAATTTATTTTTTCCTTAAAAGCCGACTGTTTCGCTTTTTGGTGGTTGGATTTATAAACACCGTTTTTCACAATGGAATTTATTATGTTTTGATGAATTCCAATTCTTGGGCATCAACTAAAAATAATTTTGTTGCATTTATTTTTAGTGTTCAGTTTGCCTACTGGGCACATCGTTATGTTACATTTTCAAATCCAAATCAAATTAGCACAAGAGCGTCTTTTATAAAATTTGTTATTCAAGCAATAACCAATATTAGCTTGAGTAGTTTGTTTAGTTATGTGGTCGTAGATAGTTTAGGTTATACCTATCACTATTTAATCATTTTTAATGTTTCAGTCCTGCCATTCATCTCATTCACAATGATGAAATTCTGGGTATTTAAAGTGAAAGGGCCTCATGCGAGTGTTGAGTGATAAATACCGTTTGCTTGTTTTTGACCTCTTAGTTCTTTCAATTCTCTTAATTCTTTTTTGGTATCCTTATGATCTTTCCTTAATTTTTCTTGATACGCATATAGCAGGGGGGGATACGATTTCTCATCCTTGGATAGCGCGTTCACTAAAATCCTTATGGGAAAATGGAATGTTTTGGGGTTGGAATGATAGTTGGGGAGCAGGATTTCCTTTTTTATATTTCTATTTTTATCCCGTTTATGTTCTCTCAAACTTTTTTAGTTTTTTAGGAATGACTGAGACTGTTGCTTTTAAGTTTATGGTCTTCTTTATAGTTTCTCTCTTACCAATAGGGTATTATTTCTCTGGAAAAAAATGGCTTTCACGAACTTGGGCTATACTCTTTACAGCACTTGGTTTTTTTCTTTTTTTTAATGGAGCCTCTTCTTATTTTGGAGGAAACTTTAAAAGTGTTCTCGCTGGACAAATGTCTCATCATTTCGGACTTGTTTGTTTAGTTTTTTATTTCAGTTATCTCATAAAAAGAGATTTTAACTCATTAGGTGCGGTTTTCTTTTTAACCTTAAGTGTGTTGTCTCATGTTTATTCAGGAATCTATGCTATCTTTTTTACTTTAATTTTTTGGAGTGTTGAATATTTCAAAAATAGAAACTTGAAAGAGATATTGATGTTTCTGAAAGGACCAATGCTTGGGGCAGCCCTTTCAATGTTTTTTTGGTTACCGCTTATTTATTATCGAAATGATACCCTCACTCCGCAAAATAAATGGCATGTCGATACTGTCGAAATTATTAAAATTCTTCAACTAGAGAATCCTTGGTTTATGTTTCTCTATATCTTTGTAAGTATTTTAGTTTTTATAAATCTTTTTAATAAAAGGTCTCATCATAAGCTTTTCTACTTAGCATTATGGATTCTCGGACTGGGCTCTATGCTTGTGATGCCCTTACTTAAAGACAGTGCAATCTTGCATATCAGACTTATTCCCCAAGTCTTCTTGATAAGTATACTGTTAGTTGTTGGGGTATTGAATGAGTTTAAACTAAAAGGGAAACTCAAATCACTGGTAGCCGCTTCACTTTGTTTTGTTATTCTTCAAGCTTATACCAAGTCAAATATTCTAGATAAAATACTACCAAACAGTTTAAGAATTACTAATGAGGAACTACCTTCTTGGTGGGCTTGGAATATGTCAGGAATCGAGAATAAACAAGATTCTCAGACAGTAAAAGATCTCTGGCACTTTATAGAAAGTCTTCCGGATCAAGAAGGACGTTTTGCAGCCGAGTATTTTGATTATAATTCATTCGGCTCACCACGGATTTTTGAATTAACACCTTACATGACCGGTAAATCGATATTTGAATCCTTGTTAATGGAGAGTTCCTCAAATTATCCGGCAAGCTATTATATTAACTTCCTTATAAAAAGCGAGACATGGTGGCCAGGATTCAAAATAGAAGTACCCAAACCTGATATTAAGAAAGCGATTCAATATTTTTCATTATTTAATATGAAATATTTTATTGCTCACTCGAATCCTGTTGTTGATTTGATGAAAAGTCAGAATCTTTCTATTCTTTATGAGAATAAAAACTTTAAAGTCTTTGAAATGAACCCAGAGACTCGAATTGCGAATAAAATTACAGGTGAAATTCCTACTTATTTTTCAGAAAAGCCACTTTACGCTTCTGTGAAGAACTTTCCTAATTCTTTAGCGACAATTTCAAAAGTGTCAAAAGGTGAGGAGAGTAAGGAGTTTCCTAAAGGTATTACTCAAGAAATTATACCTCTCGATGGGCATTGGGCTGATAATAAACAACGTTATGTTGTTCCTGAAACAGGGGCTTCGGAAAATAACCCTATGAAAGTTCTTTTTAAAATTTCATATTTCCCAAACTGGGAAACAAATACAGGTGAAGCCATTCAGCACGTTTCGCCTAACTTGATAATGGTTGAAACCACTTCTCCACATCTTGAAATCGTTTACAGAGCGGGATGGGTAGAAAAAATTAGTTTATCTCTATCCATTATCACTTTATTTGCTTTAATATGGGTTTATGGAAGAAGGATTTATACATCCAAGCGTAATCATTGATGATGGCGCGCAGATAGACCCAAGTTGCAATCTTTGGCATTTTTCACATGTGAGAGAAAATGCTGTTTTAGAAAAAGAAGTTTCACTTGGAAAAAATGTATACATTGATAAAGGTGTAAGAATTGGTGCTTATTCTAGAATTCAGAATGGTGTTTCAATTTACCAGGGGATTCGTGTTGAGCCTTGGAGCTTTATTGGACCCCATGTAATTTTCACAAATGATCAAAGACCAAGAGTTGGAAAAAAGAATTGGAAGCTTATCGAAACAAACTTAAAAGTGGGGAGTTCAATTGGCGCAGGAGCGATTATTATTTGTGGAGTGATTATTGGGAATTTTTCAATGGTTGGTGCAGGGGCAATTGTTACAAAAGATATTCCTCCTTTTCATTTGGCATTAGGAGCTCCTGCTGAGTTGAAGTCAAAAATTTGCGCTTGCGGTGATACCATGATTCCTCTCGAATCGAATGATGTGGACTTCATAAAAGATTGTTGCAGAGAAAATTT
>JAUHYH010000179.1 GCA_030426585.1 Bacteriovoracia bacterium | reverse complement strand
TAAACTTTTTATTAGAATTTAAATCGGAAATATACTCCAGAAGACTATTCATTTATTATTCTGTATTCTGATCATCTTAGTTTAAAATCATTATGTCATTGATTTCCAAATTTTATAAATTTTTATTCAATTACTCATTTTCTTATAGTAAAATTTATTTGTTTTACAATAAATTCTAAATACAATCATTTTTTTGATTAATTAGGTTTTTTAATTCATTTACCTTTTAAGTAAAAATTTCAAATAAAGATAAAATTAAGTGTTCTAATTTTCCTTTATCATATAATTATTATTTTATAAAATTTAGAAGTTTAAAATTTTATTTTTAAACATATAGATGGAAAATTATTAGCTGTTTCAACAGCAAAGCATATTTCAGGTTTATAAAGAAAAAATAATTTTGTTTTAGAAGAGTTTTTATTCAGAAGTATATTGAAAATTAGAGATCGGTTCACACCATTTTTATTTGTTTTTTCTTTGATCTTTTCGTTCTCTTCTTCTGAAAGCTTTCCTTCATAGACAACTTTTTTGGACTCTACAATCATTCTCTCTTCATCGCATTGGAGCTTCGCTTGAGCTAGAGCTGTTCTCAAAGCATCTTTTTTACTTAAGCTTGAAAACTTCGAAATTAAAACCCCAGCGGCATCACTACCAACTTGGTGTTGAGCACAAGAAAATAGAAATAGAAAAAAAATGTACTTCATTAAGCAGTCACTTTAGTAAACTTAATGACCTCAACAGGGCAAGCTTCTGCAGCTTCCTCAATCAACAACCCGTCATCAAGCGGTGGTTCTGGTCTAATGATACAAGTATCTGCAAGAACTTCGAAAACTTTTGGCGCAATATCCTCACAGGCATTACAAACAATACAACCGGGTTCAATCCAAACTTTTTCGACTGTGAAATTTTCCTGAGCCGGAGCATCTGCAGCCCCCTCAGCGGAACCTCCACCTCCTCCCATATTTTTGAAATAAGTTTCAAAAACCGGGTTAGTCGCGATAGCAAGCTGAGCTCCTTTACCAGGAACTGTATCTGCAATAAAACTTCTCGCTGGAATTGCTGTTTTTGCATCCCAGCTAATTTCGTCTTCTTCTTTAACCTGCTCAGCAAGAGTTTCGCCGGCAGCATTGAGCAACTCTTTGAATTTTGAAGCCGGGTATTCAAATGAAAAGTTAACTCCATCAGTTGTTGAAGAAAAAATAATTTCAACTCTTCCAGAATCAAACCCTTGAGCACCAAGTAATTCAATATATCTTTTCCCTAAATCAACTTCTTTAGAGAATGATTCTGATTCAGGATCAAATGATTTTTTAATTTGTACCTGTGAAGGATTTCCATTGGGATTAAAAAGCCTTACTTCGAGGTTATTAATTTTTGCAGGTTCCTTTGCAGCATTCCAGTGAAACGAAAATGCAAAGCCTGCTTCAAATTCACTAGGCTTTAAAAAAGTAAGTTTTGGTCTCCCGAAGACCCACTCGAAAACTCCAAAGAATAAACTAAGAACACCCAAGCCTGCCACAAGTCCAATGACCAGAGTCAGGGAAATTCCAAGAGCAATTGTAGTAGTCGACATCAGCCTTTCTCCTCAAATATTTCAGTGTTCGGCTCAATTATACTGCAAAATACCAATAATTTGAATGCCTTATGAATGAAAGTTCAGAGAGCTAGCTTAAACAAATATTATTACGCTGCAAATGAAAGCTGCACGGAAAGAAAGACCAGAAAAACGATAAGACCAATCATTTTGAACATGAATCAAATTCTAAGTCTGAATCACGTACTTTATTGTAAAGTCTGACAAAACTTAAATGTTTTTAAGGACTTAAGCGTATTCCCCCTCATCATTTGATTTTCAGCTCAAAGAAAATTGAGGGGTTTTATTGGCAATTAGAGAAGTTAATTACCGGCTGGAGTCTTTGATTTTTAACAATGGTCAGAGCTAAGGGGCTTCGTGACTTATGTGTTGCCCAACAAAGTTGATTTTCTCCAACCTCTTTGTCGAAACTGACAGCAATGCCATTGGCTAACGACTTTACTTGAGTTTCAGGAAGCTCTATTTTCTCCAACGGGAGGAGTTCAGTCATGGGGACAGCATACTCTTGCCAGTCCCACTCTTCACTTTTGATTGGCCATTGGTCTTGTTTTATCGAATTTTCCATAGAGATAGGCCCTACTTTTTCACGATAGAGCTTTTCTAAAGTTCCAAGAGTTCCCAGGTAATTTGCACAATCAGAAAATAAAGTCCGGATATAGGTTCCTGAACTCACTTCAAAACGAATTGTAAGCTTAGGAAAGTTGTAACTTATAACTTCAATTTTAAAAACCTTTCTTAGTTTCTTTTCTTTTTTTACTTCTACACCTTCACGTGCGTATTCATAGAGTTTTTTTCCATCAAGCTTAGCCGCCGAAAACTTATGGGGAGCCTGCCAGTAATCTCCAAGAAATTTTTCTTTTAACCGTTCTTCAATAAACTCTTTAGAAAACTTACTGATCTCTTCTTTTAAATATTGAGATTTATCTTCATTATGGGGTTCAACTGTTAAGTCCCCTGTCTCCGTTTCAAGACCAAGTACTCCATCAGCAATATAAGTTTTTGTTAATTCATCATGGACGTAATTGTTCAGCCGACTCGCTCGAGAAAACGCAATTAATAAAACACCTTCAGCAAAAGGATCAAGCGTTCCAAAGTGACCAACTTTTGAAAACTTATAGTTTAAATTCTTTTTGAAATGTCTTAAAACATCGTAAGAAGAAATCCCTGCGGGTTTATAGATATTAAAGATACACGGAGGAAGTTCACTCTTCATCAGGATTCTCCGCAAGTAATTGACTGATTTTCATCTCATCTTCAAATTGAGAATTATAAATAAACTTTAACTCAGGAGTATGGCGTAACTTAATATTTTGAGAAAGTTTCTTCCTCAAAATACCAACCATTCCTTCGATTGCTTTTTTAGAATTCCCACGAGTTGAAGCGTCAAATGTATCCCAGTAAACCTTTGCCTGCGAATAATCCTTATTAAGCTCAACGTGAGTAATAGATATAAATTGGGTTCGCGGGTCTTTCACTTCAGAGCGCAAAAGAGAGTTCAATTCGTTTAGAATTTTCTCCTCAAACTTCTCTCGTGAAAAACTTACGTTTCTTGCCATTAAACCCTATCTGTCTCAAGTGTTCGTTTTTTCTCTTCGTAGATATAAGCTTCGAAAATATCTTCAACCTTAATATCATCATAGCCTTCAAGAGCAATACCACATTCGTAGCCATTCTTAACTTCTTTTACATCGTCTTTAAAACGCTTGAGTGAAGAAAGCTCGCCGTCAAACATGATTTTGCCTTCTCTAAGGAGGCGAATATGACAACCTCGCTCGATCTTGCCGTCAATAACAGCAGAACCTGCGATTGTTCCAATCTTAGGAATATTGAAAGTATCTTTAACTTGAGCTCGACCAATGTATTTCTCAATTCTTTCTGGTTCAAGCATCCCTTCAAGAGCAAGCTTAATATCATCAATTAACTTGTAGATAATTGAGTAAGTCTTAATATCAACACCTTTTTCTTCAGCCAGTTTTCTTGCTGAAGTCACCGGTCTCATATTAAACCCAATGATATAACCCTCTACTGACTCTGCCATTTGAACATCACTGTCAGAGATCGCACCAGCTCCTCCTCCAATAACTTCAACTCCAACTTCATCATTTCCAAGACTTTCGATTGAATTTTTAATCGCTTCAAAAGAACCAAGAACATCGGCACGAATAATAAGCTTAAGAACTTTTTTCTCTTCTCCGACTGTCTCTGTTCCAAAAAAGTCTTCAAGTGACATTTTCTTCTTACTTGCTTGAGCGAGAGATTTTCTTTCTTCTTCTCTGTTATCAACGATCTTTTTAGCTGCTCTTTCATTTTTAACAGCATTCAAAGTATCTCCAGGACTAGGAACTCCACCTAAACCTAAAATTTGAACAGGAGTTGAGGGACCTGCAGAAGAAACCATATTACCATTATGATCCATCAAGCTTCTTGCCCGTCCGTAAGTTTCACCAACAACAACGGCATCACCTTTTTTCAAAGTTCCTTTTTGAACAAGAACGGTACAAACGGGGCCCCGACCTGTTTCAATTTTCGATTCAATGATCATCCCTTGAGCTGCACCCTTCGGTGTTGCTCTGAGCTCCATGATTTCAGCTTGAAGTTGGATCGCCTCAAGAAGATTATCAATTCCCGTTCCTTTAAGAGCTGAAATTTCAATAAATTGAGTGTCTCCACCCCATTCCTCGGGAGTAATACTAAACTCCATAAGCTCTTGTTTGATACGATCTGGGTTTGCCCCTTCTTTATCCATTTTATTAACAGCAACAATCAGAGGTTTTTTAGCATTTTGAATATACTTTATAGACTCTTTTGTTTGTTCCATAACACCATCATCAGCAGCAACAACGAGAACCACAACATCGGTAACGTCCGCACCTCGTTGTCTCATATTTCCAAAAGCCGCGTGACCTGGAGTATCTAAGAAAGTAAGGGAAGAGTTTTTCACCTTAACTGAGTAAGCCCCAATATGTTGAGTAATCCCTCCGGCTTCACCTTCAGCGACCTTTTCTTTTCGAATATAGTCGAGAAGTGTCGTTTTCCCATGATCAACATGCCCCATGATCGTAACGATCGGGCTTCTTAAAGGAAGATCAGATTCTTTCTTTGTTGTCGCTTGTGCTTCCTTGATTATTTCTTCTTCATCAAAGGCCACATCTTCAACTCTATAATCATAAAGAGCTGCAATTTCTGTTGCGAGTTGAACTCCGACATAATCATCTTCTTTGACGAGAAGGTTTAACTCCAAACATTTATTTGCGAAGGTATCAAATTTTTCACTGAGCTTATCTGCAAGATCTTTTAGCGTAATCGCTCCATGCATTCTTAAAACCCTTTTAGAGCCTTTTACTTCAGTGATTATTGTTGATTTTGTTTCACCAGAATATGATTTTTTCTTACGAGCAGGGATATAAGCCGGTGTCCCAACAAGAGTAGAAGCAAG
>JAUHYH010000178.1 GCA_030426585.1 Bacteriovoracia bacterium | reverse complement strand
GTATGAAAAATGCGATCCACCTCGAAATGTCGAAGTAGCCCATTATAGAAACTGATTTCATCCTCGGGGAGGACGCAAGATGAAATTATTTACGGCTTTTATTTTGATGTTTACTCTTTTTAGTTCGGCACAGACAAACAAAGAAGTGCCTGATTTTTCTATTGCGGGCTTACTCCCATATCAGGGAATGTCGATGACGACTTATCTGGTTTCTGCAGGAAACAGTTTTATTGGAACAACAAAGCAAATCAATAGAGTCTTCCAAGTTCTAGATAATCGAATCATCGTTGAAAGTGAGGTTAGCTTTAAACCAGAAGTTAAAACTCGATCATCTTTTGGTATCAAACCAAACTCAATAGTCGTTGTTATCCATCCAGAACGAAGCCACGCTCTTAATAAATTTAATACCACTCCAAATACCGGAGTTCGCTTTAGTGAACCTGTTTATTCAAATGCTTCAGATAAAGTTGCTCCGACTGAAGAAAATAAAAAGTTTATCAAGAAAGAAATTATTCTTCTTGAAGACTTGAATAGAGAAGGGATTATAAAGTTTTAATTTCTATTTCTTCGAAATTTCGCGAATAAGCTTTAAAAATTTAGTTCTATACTCTTTTCGATTATCAGAGAAAACATCTATGTGTTTTCCCTCTTCAATTGACCACAAGTCTTTTGGACCTTGATGTTCATCATAGATCTGTTTCCCAAGCTTATAAGGAACCACTTCATCGTCTGTTCCATGAATGACGAGAAGGGGATAGTTTTTGAGTTTATCAAAGGACTTCTCTGGTGCGTACTCGTCACTTATGAGTACATAGGCAAGCCATTGAAATGGCCAAGTTAACCACCCTTTCTTCATCGCCTGATTGGCAGCATCTTGATAGCTTAAAAAACTCGAGTCAATGATGACCTTAGACAGAGGTTCTCGTTTTTCTGTTTCTGCTAAACTTCTAAGAGCAATGGCCCCTCCTAGACTTTGAGCAAAGACAATCAGTGGAACCTTTAAATCTTCAGCCTTTTTTGTGGCCCATTGGAGAGCCGCTTTTCCTGATTCAACTGTACTTCGAGGACTGGTGGAGCCTGAGCTTCTCCCATAGCCAGGATAATCAAAAATAAAATAGCTAACATTAAACACGGGTAACCACGAGAGAGTGAGGTAGTGAGAAGAAAGATTTTCTCCATTCCCATGAAAGAAAAGTACCAGCGCTCTGGGGGTTTTCGAGGGAAAATACCAGCCATGAACCTTGTCAGTGTTGGTTTGAAGGTAAATATCCTCATAGGACAACTTTATCAGTGAAGGGTTGTGATGCTCTACCTGCGTGGAAGGAAGATAGAACATATGGGTACAGCTGATTAAGAAAAAACAGATTAAAAATTTCATTCCCTCAGTTATTATCGAGTTTTAGTTGTGGGTCAAGAGATTGATGTGAGAGGGGGCGTCTAAAAAATGAACGGTTTGAGACGAAGCTCTTGTATGATTTTAAGAAGTTAAAGCGATTTAAATCCAGGAATGGGCTGAATAAAGCTAATTTCATTTGTTTATACTGAAAAAGCCTATTTCTAGCGAGGGGGCTTTTGTAATAATTTCAAACCTCTCAATTCTTAGTTATTTCAGTGATATTATTAGAGCATGTTAAAAATAATGATGCCGCTATTATTAGTCTCAGGGCTTTCTTACGGAAAGTGTGAGCTTCAGTCAGCTCTAGATTCACTTCAAGATTACTATACTGACCATATCGACTCGAGAAGGTTTGATGAGTATGTTGACCCCACTTTTTTGAGAGGGATCCGTTACGAGAGTATTGAAGGGATCGGGGAGAGTTACGTTTTTGAAGAAAAAACCTCAAAGGTGTTTGAGGGGGTCGAAAGCTGTGCCATTCTAGGAATTCGCTACTCATGCCCAAGTGGTAAAATCGATCACGAATTTAAAAGCTGTCCCGAAATCAAATAATTAATTCAACATTTTGAATAAAAAAAGCCACCAATTTTCTAGGTGGCTTTTTTTTATTCAAATTTTAAAATGTTTAGATTGAAAGAGCTTTGTCGATGAGTTCACAGATCTTAGAGTTTTCTTCAAGTATGGCATCGTTCCAACCAGACTTTTCTGTCGAAATCTTTAAAACTTGTTCATAGGCACTTGAGATGACTTGGTTTTTATCTAGGCTATTAGCGAGTCTTTCGATAATTCCTCGAGAGCTTTCTGTACCAGAAAATAAAACTCCAAGTTCGATGAAGATTTTTTCTGCCTTTTCACTTGGCTTTTCAGGGCAACTTTGAGGTGACTCTAAGCAAGTATTGGCAATATCCAGTTGTTCTGGAGATAGAGTACATTTCAGGTCAGCCTGAGCGTTGATAGAAGTAATAGCAATAAGGGTAAAAATTAGTTTTTTCATAATACTAATTATAAATCGATAATGATTCGGAATCCTTCTAATGTAATTATTCCAATTCACTGTTGAGTTTTTTGACGAAAACGTGGTGGGCCCTAGAGAATTGGGCTCAGGCTCCTGCCTTCGCATCGCCTTTGGCGCCGAAAAATACCATCCTGATATTTTTCTCGAATCAATAAGACTCGATTCTTATGAACAAACCATTAATTTAAAACTAGCCCATGCTCTAGAAGCGGCAAGCGATTTCGAAGGAGCATATAAAGGGCATATGTGACTGAGAAAGAGTCGCTGTCGCGACGACGATGATGGGCTAGTTTTAATTTAATGGTGGGCCCTAGAGAAGTCGAATCTCTGACCTCTACCATGTCAAGATAATCCATCTATAACTGGAGCTTTTGAAAAATGTATTTAAGTGGCTGTATTTAAAGAACTTTTTCTTAACTTTAGAGGACTTAGTATTAAAGCTAGAAATTTCTCAACCTACTGAAAATACATTCGTAGTACATTCAAAAAAACAGAAAAAGGGTTACATTTTGGGGTTACAAATTTTTCTCTTTTTCTTTGTCTCTGAAAACAGGGTAGTGATCGATCTTAATCTTTTCATATCTTGATGACGTACCCCTTGTGGGGTACTTTGTTCTTCTTGAAGAGGTAAACAAACATGACTATTAGAAAGAAGAGTACTGCCATTAAAGAGCTTGAAAAGATCAGAAAAGGAACTCTTAAGTTCAAAGATTTACTATACTCAGTGAGAACAACTGAAGAGATGAGCCAAGTTGATTTGGCGGAGAAGTCCGGTACTACGAAGGCGAAGATCTGTGATTTTGAGAAGGGCAGAAGGACTCCTAGCCTCAAGCTAGCAGCTAAAATGGCAAAAGCACTTGGTCACTCAGAGGCTTTATTCGTCACTAAACTAATCGAAGAGCAGATTAAAGACGCCAAACTTAAGCTTAAAATTAAGGTAGAAGCGACTTAAGTTCTTGATATTAAGTATGTGGTCTCGTCAGAGGGTAAAAGGGTCTTGTTTTGTCTTGACGCAACAATGGAATATGGAGCATAATAGCTTTAAATGACGGTTAAATTATTTGTGACACTATTCTTTTCTCTCTTTTATTTTGTAGTGCCTGTTGCAAATGCACTCACAGACTATCATTTAGAAACCAATCACCAAGCAATTAGTCATTCTCATGGTCATGACCATAGCCATTCAAATCATCATCATAAAGATAACGGAAGTGTTGTTCTTAACGAAGATGCTCATACTTATGGTGAATCAGATCATAATCATTCATTTCTAGAGCTTAATGATCTTTATGTTTATTCTAGGATCATTAATCTTTCGGAATCTCTTAATAGTCATGTTTATGTAGTCTCGTATATTGATGTTGAATACCTGTTGAATTCACTTTTACAGTATGAGCTATCTCACTTTTCTCGATACCAGCACAAAGTTTATTGGCCGCCTGGTCAGTTCCGAACCCTCCCTCTTTTAAGCTAGATCATTCCTTTTTTATTCTAAAAAACTAAAGTTTAACTTTAGTGGTATTAAACTGTGTTAATTCAATAAAAAAGGATTAAATGTGCTCGATAAAATTATAAAATTCTCGCTTCATAATCGCTTGTTGGTGATTTCGTTTGCGGCATTGATTTTGTCTTACGGAAGTTACGTCATTGTAAAACTACCTGTTGATGTTTTTCCTAACCTCAATAAGCCAAAAGTGACAATTATTACAGAAAGTCATGGGTTTGCTCCAGAGGAAGTTGAAACCCTTGTGACTATTCCGCTGGAAACGGCGATGATTGGAACGACGGGTGTAACCCGAGTTCGTTCTTCAAGTGGGATGGGGATTAGTATCATTCACGTGGAGTTCGAGTGGGGAACAGACCAGTTCCTCAATAGACAACTCGTAAATGAAAAAATTCAATCGATTCAAAACAGACTTCCGGAAGACGTATCTCCGGTGTTAACTCCTATCACTTCAATCATGGGAGAAATTCAATTCTTAGGACTTGAAAGTCCTGAGGGGGAAGTCGATCTTTTGGAGTTGAGAACTCTTGCTGACTGGACCCTACGACCTCAGATTCTTTCTATCCCTGGAGTCAGTAATGTTGTTATTATTGGTGGAGGGCTCAAACAATTTCAAATTAAAATTGACCCTGAGAAACTTAGAAAGAAAAATATCTCACTTGATGTCTTAATGGAGAACGTAAAGCACCTTAGTGAGAACACGACAGGTGGTTTTGTTGATAAGAAACAAAAAGAGTTTCTTATTCGAATCATGGGACGGGCCATGAGCCAAGAAGACCTTATGGAATCTATTGTTGGATTGCATTTAGGAGTTCCGGTCAAGCTTAAAGATGTTGCGAATGTTGTGATCTCTCATCAACCTAAAAGAGGGGATGGGAGTATTAACGGGAAAAACGCAGTTGTCTTAACCATTCAAAAGCAACCAGAAGCTTCCACCATTGAAGTTACAAAGAAGATTGATGAGTTGGCTGAAAAGATAAAGAAGCAACTTCCAAAGGGAGTTGTTCTTAAGTCGGACCTTTTTAAGCAAAGCCATTTTATCGAAAATTCGATCAATAACGTTCAGGAAGCTTTAAGAGATGGAGCCATTATGGTTGCCATCATTCTTTTTCTTTTCCTTTTAAATCTGCGAAGTACTTTTATTACTTTAACA
>JAUHYH010000177.1 GCA_030426585.1 Bacteriovoracia bacterium | reverse complement strand
GAGAGGAAGGTAATGTCAGGTCACATCATTACAGTCATTGGAGCTAAAGGTGGTGTTGGTAAATCACTAGTAGCTGCGAACCTTGCCTTTGGTTTTGCTATAGAAAACCGTCAAAAAGCTCTCTTGTTAGACTTCGATATGAAGTCATGTGGTGATCAATCAGTCATTACAGGTTTGAACTCTAAAAAGAGTTTAAAAGAACTTTCTGAATTTACCGGAGCCATTGATCCAAGAGCTATTGGAACTTTTATTGCTCAACATAAATCAGGTGTCCATCATATTTCAATGCCTAAGGATGCAACAGAAGCCAGTCAAGTGAATGCTGATGGGCTTGGGAAATTTCTTAAGGGTGTGACTCAAATGTATCCTATTACCATTATTGATGCAGGATCTGAGTTAAATGAGTTGTCAGCTAAAGCTTTAGAGTTCTCAACGCTTGTCTTGGTTGTGGTTTCAACAGATCTTCTCGGTGTTAATCAGACGAAGAGATTTTATGGTGAATTACAATCAATGATGATCCCAAAGGATATGATTCAATTTGTTTTCAATCAAGCCCAGAAAGGTCATCCGATTTCACCCGAGGTCGTATCAAAGCAATTAGGAAAACCAGTATTTAGCGTTCTTCCTAAAGATGACGGAAATTGTGCGCAGTCTTTATCTCGTTCTACCGCGTTGGTGGCACTTAATAAATCTGCAGCTTTTTCTAGTGGGATTTTGAACCTCGTTAGAAAAATAAAAAATAAAAATGTTTTAAAATCACTAGCTCGATTGAATAAGGGACAAATTCAAGTAAGTGCCAAAACAGTTCATTCAGGTGGGCCTTCTAAAGCTCCCGTCATTGATAAAAAAGTTAGAAATAAGTGGAGTGAATTAAAACTAAGAATTTTACGATCACTTGTTGAAGATATGGACCTTAAAAACAAAAGTTATGATGACGACCAACAAACTTTAGTCGTTTTAAAAGAAAAAACAAAAAAGAAGGTTGTTGAACTTCTGAATAAAGAAGATACGAGGGGAGTTGTTGATGGTAGAGATGCCATGAACCAAATAGTAAAAGAAATTCTAGATGAAGCTCTAGGTCTCGGACCGTTAGAGGATCTTCTCGCCGATAAAAGTATTTCAGAGATTATGGTTGTTGGTCCTGATAAAATTTATTACGAACAAGCAGGAAAAAATAAACTTTCAGATGTTACTTTTTCTTCTGATAAACAAGTCCTTCGAGTGATTGAAAAAATTGTTTACCCAATTGGGAGAAGAATTGATGAAAAAACACCTTATGTGGATGCTAGGCTAAGAGATGGTTCAAGAGTTCATGCAATTATTCCTCCCGCAGCGATTGATGGTTGTACGGTAACCATTAGAAAGTTTCCAGATAAAAGACTGACCTATAAAGACCTCGTTGATAGTTTTGGTTCAATGACTCAAGAAATGGCTGACTTTCTACGGATTTCCGTTGAGTCTCATAAAAACGTTATTGTTAGTGGTGGTACTGGATCTGGTAAAACAACATTGATTAATGTTTTAGGAAGTTTTATTCCCTCAAATGAAAGAATTATTACCGTTGAGGATTCAGCAGAGCTTGACCTCCCCCAGGAACATGTTGTTCGGTTAGAAACAAGACCGCCTAACCTTGAAGGTGATGGGGAAATCAGTATCCGTCTTCTTGTTAAGCAAACTCTAAGAATGAAGCCAGATAGAATCGTGGTTGGAGAATGTCGAGGGGGCGAGGCGCTCGACATGTTACAGGCGATGAATACAGGTCATGAAGGATCAATGACGACAGTACATTCGAACTCGCCTCGTGATTGTATGAGCCGACTAGAAACTCTTGTTCAATACGCCGAGGCAGGGTTACAGCCAAGAGCGATTAAAGAAATGATTGCTTCAGCAGTTCATTTAATAGTTCAGCAAACACGTCTTGAAGATGGTTCAAGAAAAGTCGTTAATATAACTGAGGTAGGTGGATTACAAGGTGATGTCATTACTCTTCAGGACATTTTTGTTTTCAAACAAGACGGCATTGATAAAAGAGGGAATGTAAAAGGTAAGTTCCAAGCAACAGGATTTATTCCTAAGTTTGTCGAGGAACTCGAGCGTAAAGGATATAAGATCCCACGGGGTCTTTTTAGGAATAAGGAATAACTTTGGGTTTTGATTTTCTATTTTTAACAATTCTTGGAAAAAAGGGAGTTATTGGCTTAATAGGCCTTGTTGTTTTTGCTTTCACTTTTAAGCACTCGGAAGAACTTTTTCAGTGGATTGAAGATAAAACCTTTGGTACCAGAGACTTTATTCTTAATAAATCGGAACTTCTTTTTTATAAGATTGATCCTCAGAAAGTGACTTGGACTTTACTTATTTTTTGTTTGGGGGGAAGTCTTACGTTCTTTATCTTTTTTAGTTTGTTAGCCAATTTTTGGGTTGGAAGTATATTTGCTGTTGTTTTCATGGTTATTGGTTGGCAAATCCCGAAGCCTATTATGAATTTTCTTGTTGAGAGAAGACAAAGGAAATTCCAAGCCCAAATGGTTGATGGTCTTAACTTGGTTTCAAGTGGTCTCAGGGCCGGTTTGTCCCTTCCGCAATCGATGGGAATGGTTGTTGATGAATTGCCGAATCCAATAGCTGAAGAGTTTAACCTTGTTCTTCAACAAAATCGTCTAGGGGTTTCATTAGATGAAGCACTTGAAAATATGAATACACGATTGGCGCTTGACGATGTTCAGATGTTTGTTTCGAGCGTGAATATTTTGAGAGAAACTGGGGGGAATCTTCCTGAAACTTTCGATACAATCGCGGACGTTATTAGAGAGCGAGTGAGACTTCAGCAAAAAATACAGACCTATGTTGCTCAAGGACAAACCCAAGGGACGATTCTATGTGCAATGCCCTTTGTCCTACTAATTATGTTCACTATATCTGATCCAGAAAATATGAAGAGTATGTATACCACCGGAATTGGAATAGGCTTATTAACCGTATCAGTAGGGTTAGTTTTTCTGGGTGGATTTTTTATGGCGAAGATTATTAAAATAAAAGCGTGATATCCGTTAAATGGAGAGGTTTATCCAATGAAAAAGATGAGTAAGACACTAAGGTTTTTTTTACTATTACTAGTTTTTCCCCTGCTCTCTTTTGGAGGGGTGAATCTTAAAAATGGAAACTTTTTTATTTCTTACAATGATATTGTTTCAACAAGTAAAGGAATAACGCTGGGAATAACCAGGACTTATAACTCTAAATCTACAAAAGAAGGATGGTTTGGTTATGGTTGGGGAACTCCTTATGAAGTGAAACTAGAACCTTCCTTGGATGGATCAATTATTGTTTATGAAAATGGAACGGGTGGAAAAACACGTTTCACAGTTGATGGAACAGCAGAGAAATCTTCGGTTAAGAAAGCTGTTACTAAAATTCTAAGTTTAATTAAAAAGAAATCTAAGCTAACTGCAACGAGCGAAAAAGAGCTTAGCGAAAAACTACTCAACGACAATTTCTTTAGACATAAAATGGCAAAAGCTTATGGTGTTGAAGCCAACATCAACGCAGGAACAACGATGGTTTCTCACAACTATGGCTACCAAACGTTAAAAGTTCTCAAGAAAGGTTACAAGCGAGAGTATGAATCTGGTTTGGTTCAATACTTTAGTAAGGATGGGCTCCTTATCGCAAGTGCGGAAAGCAATGGTTATAAAATAAAATTAAATAGGAATAAGCAAACCAAACTCGTTGAGAAAATTGAAGACTCTGCAGGGAATCAAATTTTTGTGAGTTGGGATTCAAATAAGAAAATTTCTAGCCTTTCAACAAAGGGTTCAAAGAAAGCAACTTTTAAATATTCAGGTAAAGACTTAATTAATTCTGTTGATATCAATGGGCTTAGCTATAGTTATAAATACGATACTTATCATAACCTAGTGAAGATCACTGATGACAAAGTAAAGAATAAAAACTTTGCCAGTATTGAAGTTAATTATGCTCCAAAAACGTTCTTTGCTTCTGAAGTAAAAAAGAGAAACGGAGAAGTTCTTAAGTATACTTATGAATCAGGTAAGAAAGATCCGGAACTACACTACTGGACGATTGTTGAAAAGACAGGTGTGAGTGGTGAGCCTTACGCTAATAAGTATGAGTATGAACATAAACTTAGAGCTGATGGTTCTCAATGGTTATACCGAACGAGTTTTTTAACAGGTGCTGATTATAAAAAGGGTAAGCTTTCGGGGGGAATTCTTAGAGAAACTGTTAATAATGAAAATGAACAACCTTTAAAAATTACTCAAGGTAAAAAGGTTACAACATTTAAGTATGATAAAGGTTTAATGGTTTCCAAGAAATCAAACGATGGAACTTATGTTGAGTTGGAATACAAAAATAAGCATAACAAGGTTTCACAGATTAAAGATAACGAGGGTTGGACTAAATACGAATACAATAAGAAAGGTGAACTAAAGAAAGCAGTTGATAAATCAGGGAGAGCTGTTCTTTTGGTTTACGATATTGGTGGTCGTATTACAAAAATGGTCGATCAAGATAAAAAGTCTAAGAAGATACTTTCTTTCAAATACAATTCACAAGGGAAACCAAGTGAAATTGAGATGCAAGGAAGAGGAACAATTCTTCTAAAATATGATAATTATGGACAGGTCAAAAAAATCGACACCAAAGGAAACAGAGAAACAGCTAGTGAAGTTTCGGATGCCTTCCAAAACCTCTTAGCGATTGTCCGACCTGCCGGTGTTAACTTAAGTCTATAATTAAGGAGTAGACCATGATTAAGGGATTAATTTTAGCTGGAATGTGTGCGATGGGAGGCCATGGGGTCACTCAGCAAAATACAGCCAATGTTCAAGGGGAAATTAACGTTGATAATCTGGTTGAGTGTAAGTGCGGTGACAGCCATATCGTATCTTGTGGACCACGGGCAGATGGGAAAACAGAAGTAGTGTTGAATAATGATGGTACAGATCCCTCAAAAGCTATTGATAACTAAGAAGATTAACCGTGAAAATCGTTTAATTATTTGACGGCCCTGAAGATAATAATCAATCACACCACCTAAAAACTAACTAA
>JAUHYH010000176.1 GCA_030426585.1 Bacteriovoracia bacterium | reverse complement strand
AGTCAATCCGGTGCTCGATATTTTCTGAATACTTTCTAAACCCAAGACGAGTACAAGCAAAGCCTTTAATATTCTCCCAAGGTTGATTAGGAACATTTATATTAAGCATTGAAAACTTAGGGATCATCGACTGAATATTCTTTTTTAGTAGTTCAAGGATGGCCCTCGAAGCCGTTTCATAATGCTTAGTTTCTTCCTTTCGATAAAAACTACAGACAAGACTGATCGCGATAGAGGGAAAGTTATGAAAAGTTCCCTCACGTGCGGCGGCCATTGTTCCTGAATAATAGAGATCTTGAGCCAGATTAGCCCCCCGGTTGATTCCCGAGATTATTATATCAGGTTTTCGATCCCGTAACACGTGACCAATCCCCATTAAAACGCAATCAGCTGGAAATCCTGAGCAGCTGAAGATATTTTCTTGGATTTCATGAATTCTTAGAGGTCGGTCTAGGTTCAAACTATGCCCTGTTGTTGAGCGTTCTTCTGAAGGTGCAATCACCCAAGTTTCATGACCAGCATCTTTTAGGCTCTTTGAGAGCTCTAAGATTCCGGGAGCATTTACGCCATCATCATTACTCACTAACACTCGTGTCATCTTCGTCCCTCTGGCCCAACAATGTGATTCTGAACATTTTTAAACTTCGATAAAAATAAATCAGGATTTATGACTCGGTATTTCTCTTCAACTACCGGTGAAACAGAAAGAATAAACTGATTGATATGGAACCATTTATTTAAATTATGGGGAAAGACACCATCCCAATCGATCCTGAGATCAATGACTAGGTCTTTTCTTTGGTTACTTAAAATTAGACGATGAATAAAATTGAGGTACTCTTCATAAACACCTTCTTCCGCTAAACCAAGTAAAAACTCTGTATCTAGTACAAGTCCTTTTAAGTTTGGCAGAAGGATGGCTCTTTCTAAAATGTCTAACTCTTCCACTTCTAGATAAAAAGGAAGATCTAAAGATTGATAATTAAAGTCTTCTCTATAGAATTCAAATTCTATAGAACATTTGCTTCCGATTTGGTGAGATAATTTCGAAAAAATTTCTGAAACAATCAGTTCGCTATCACTAGAAAATAGCAAACGAAAATCCTGAAAATGATCTTTCCATTTCTCAAGGAGTTCTAAAGCGTGGTGAACCGGTAAAAAATTAAAACTCCTTGGCCTAAAATCCAAGGTCAAAGTCTTAACTTGGTTCTCATTAGCTATCTGAAATGATTGATCATTATAGACTCCTTCGAGCCTAAGATTAGAGTTATCCATCCTTACTATCTTACCGCAGCATAGCGCAACAAGCAGCCGAGTATATTTTTACTATTCTCAGTTCCAATAGATTCGGGATGAAACTGAAAGCTTAAAAATTTCTCTCCTAGGCTCGCCATCAACTCATTTTCAAAAAACAGACAATGATACTCAGTCAAAAGCGTTGGTTCTAAAGTAGAAGACTCTACTACTAACGAATTATATCTCTGAACCTTAAATATTTCTTTATTTGTTTCAAAGGTCGATTTCCAGAATTTATCCAATTTTAGATCGACGGTCTGCCCATGAAGAGGAAACCCAGAACGATATGTATTTGCTCCCATGATTGACCATAAAATTTGATGGCCAAGACAAATTCCGATGACATTAATACTTGGTGTATTCATCCAAGATTGAATAAGTTCGTAGTACTTTTTATACTCATTGGGATGACCAGGACCTGGTCCAAGTATGATGGAATCTTTTTTAGAAACTTTAATTTTTTCAATCATTCGAAAAGAATGCACTTCGACTTCAACTTTAAAATGGTTCCAAATTTCATTCGCAATATTAAATGTAAAGCTATCTTCAAAGTCAATCAGGTATAACATATTAGAAAATTCGTCGTATCCGTCGATAGAAGCTTGGGTTTCCAAGGTTCAAAGAAAAATCTATTGAAAAGTTTTCTTGGTTAATTGTTTTTAAATATCCAAAAGATAGCATCCAGCAATCATTCCCTGGTGCATAATTTAAAGCATACTGTTTTTCAGTTGTTTGATTCGCTTCAATATCGCGAGTTTCTTGCACGAGCAAAACAATCTCATCAGAAAGTTCGAGATCAAAACCCCAACGATAGACTTTGATCTGACTGATGTCATTTGATGAGATTTCATTCAAAACTCTCATCAAGTTAAAATCATTTCTCATCGAAAACGTTAGGATGTTTTCATTTTCTTCATGGAAATAAAACTCTCTCACTCGAAGGTCTAAATAACGACCTAAATCCATCCCCATATCAACACCAAGACGAGTGAGCCGACTTTCAAATCTTCGATCCGAATCATTTAATTCGATCCCTTGAGAGAGATCAAAATAAAAGACTTTTCTATAATCAAAATTATCATTCAAGAAAAGACCATCACTTAAAGCATCAAGTGCCCTCGGTGTTTTTTCAATCAGACTATTATTCCATTGAATCTCAAATGTATTTGCTGGTGAGATTTGTGTCCTTGTTTCTTTCTGACCAATTAAAAACTCTTGGCTTCTGATAGAATCTTGATAATCAAACCATCCTTCGATATTTGAGATTTGAGACTTAAACCTTTGATTACCCCACTCTCTTTCTCCTGGAATAAAGTGATGAATAAATTTATAGTTTTGAATATGCTTATACCCTTTATAGATCACTTCTTGAGCTTTCTCAGCTTCTTCTTGAGAAAACTTTGGTAACTTTCCAATAGTTTTCAAGTTCTCTTCGACATCCTTAACTTCTCCAAGATTCTTAACATTGACTTTCTCTCGGTAAGCTAAACCATAAATACTATCAACACCAAAAGAGAACTCTGATTTCATTAAACCACTGTATTTTCTAAAATCTCTTTCATCGTTCCTTTTAAAGTCATAATACTGAAAACCTAATTCATAGGTTGTTCTAAAATCAAAAACACCATTATCAAAAAGACTTAAGTGAATATGCGGCTGTAAGTTTACTCGAGTTACATTACGAAGTGGATCAGTATTTGTTAATTGATAAGGGTCAAAATTATTTTGTCTAAAGTCGGTAGCATCAAACTTTCCACCAATATAAAGTAAATTCAAAAAATTTCTTTTATAATCAAAAACTTTGATCGGGGTAAAAGAGTATTCTAAACGAGGAAGAATATTGACCATATTATCAGAGAGATCAAATAAATCAGTATAATAACGATTCGTTTCTTGAATAAGTGTTTTCTGGACAGAAGCTTCGACACCAACTTCTCCCGTTTCAAAACGTTGGTTATAAAAACCCTGACTACCATATTCTGTTGCAATAATTCTTTCCGTAGAATACAAAGGATTATCATTTGGAAAATCTAAGTCGCTCATTTCAAATAATTTTATATAAGTATTCTGATTGTTCGTTGGCCGGTAGTTAAACTCAGTATTAATGAGATATCGATCGATTTCTTCATTTAAATCTCGAAGAAGAAAGTCATCTCTTATATAACGAGACTCAAACTGAAAGTTAGAGGCATTATTCAGGGCGTTCCTATACTCAATATCCCCCCCTAATCCTCTTTCAGCCCAGACAGTCGGAGTTAAGGTCATATCTGATGATTGATTAATCGCCCAGAACCAAGGTTGTGCATAAGAAAATCCTTGTGTGTTTCTTACTGAGAGCTGAGGAAATAGTAATCCTGTTTCACGGGCATTCTTTATAGGGAAAACGAGATATGGGAGATAAAAAGCATCGGCGCCTTTGATGCGCATAAGAGCATTGGTAATGACAACATATTGATTGACTGTTATCTCGACCTTTTCACCATAGACAGTCCAAGACTCAGTACAATCCTTACAAGTTGTAAATTCTGCTTCGTATGCGACATATTTCTCAAGACTTGTTTTTTCAACTTTTCTTGCAACAATTCTCCATCCTGGCGTGAACATTCGAGCATTATCAATATGCATATTTTCAGTGGCTGCGTTATAATTTAAATATGTCCCGTAAAGAGTTAGATCCTTAGTGAGATAACGAACGTTTCCATTAATTTCAAAAAGGTTTTTATTCATATCAAAACGAGCAGCATGCCCGTAGAGTGTTTCCTCTCCATGAAGAATCACAGTATTCCCAATGGCCTCGAAAATTTTACCTTGGTCTCTTCTAATTGCTTTCTTAGCAAAAACACTTACTTTATCGCCAACCTTAAATTGAAGTTTTGATTTAGCAAATGTTTCGTTATTGAAGATGGTAATATTGATAAACAGCACCCAAAAAATAATTGGAGCCTGTAATAAGAATTTTTTTATTATCAACTTCTTCACTATTAAAAAAACTTTTCCAATCTTGAATCCAGCCGAGTGAAAAATATTCACTCAAGGCCTTCACATCATGCTCTGGGAGCGCTTTTTGTCCATTGAATGGTGTTAAATAAATTTTAGCATTATTGCATGTATAGGCCAATAAACTCTTAATCATTGTGTGAAGATCTTTGTCTGGTCTCATGCTTAATCCTAGAACAATGACATCATAATTTTCATCAGTTCTACAGAGCTCTGAAACCAATGATCGGAACCCCTCTGGATTATGGGCATTTTTAAAATTAAATATTGTTTTTTTTTGTTTGATCATCGGGAATCTGTTTAAACATATCCTATTGAGGTCAATCGGCCCAAGAAACTCCTTCGCTAAGAGCTTCGCCATCTTCCAATTTTTCTCAGAGTACGTCTCACTCGGACTAATGACTTGAGACTCAACAAGATCTAAAAGAAATGCAAATTTTTCAAAAGCTTTTCTCTTGGCTTCTGATCTTAAGTATCGAGACTCAAACGCTGAAAAAATAATTCTTTCCTCTCTGGCAACCCCAAGTTTTTCATGAAGAATCTCTACTAAAGTGTCTCCAAGAAATTTTTGATGATCCCTTCCAATTGAAGTCAACCCTACAACTTCAGCATCGAAAAGATTAACAGCATCGAGTCGCCCTCCCAAACCAACTTCTAGGATAAGAAATTCGCTCGATCTCTTAAAAGCATTTTTAATAAAAGCAAGAAAAAGAAACTCATAAAAACTGAGTTTAATCCCGAATTCCTTTTCTTCATTCTGAATCTCTTGAAAAAGAGATTC
>JAUHYH010000012.1 GCA_030426585.1 Bacteriovoracia bacterium | reverse complement strand
ATAACGTACCACTTAAACTGGTCGCCCTCACCTTTAGCAAGTTGACCGGTTTTAACTTCGTGAGCTGTTGGAGCTTCTTCTTCAGTCGCTTCGGTTTCTTCGCCCTTAGCCTCTGAAGTCTCTGTTGCTTCTACAGTTGTCGTTTCTTCATTGTTGTTTTCGTTATCACTCATTTTTAAACCTATTATAAAGACGTCAAAGTACTAATAAGGTAGCTTGCCCCAAGGTCAAAAACCCCAAGAACAAAACCAATAATCGTAACTAAGATCATAACTTTAATCGACATACTCATCGTTTCATTTTTATCAGGAAACACCACTTTAACCATCTCCTCATAGCATTCCTTAAGGTAGCTAGAAGTAAAAGGATGCTTTACAACAACAATAAAAGTCACAATACCAATTACCGCTGAAAGCCCTTGGGCAATCGGAACAAACTGAGGAATTTTTGCTTCAAGTTCAAACCACTCACCGAGTTGGTTAAAGAATCGAAGCATAATATAGGACAACATTACACACGCAAGCGTGACACTCGTGTTAATCCATTTTTGACTAGCTTTATTCACTGCTGAATTTGAGCTCAAATCTGCCCCCCATCTTAAAACTGACGCTAAATTGCCATTGAATGAAAGTACACATATACACCTCTCGCAAAGGAAAGGCGACAAAAAAATCAGTTGACTATTTAGCCCAGGGAAGCAATGCGTCTAAAGTAATTACTCTTCTCTATTTTAAGCTTCTAACTGACTTCAGAGCCTGATAAAACCCCTTTATGAAAACAACCCTGCTTTTATTGGCCCTTGGCTCACTCCAGTCTGCTTTTGCAGCTAGAAACCCTGTAAAGGAAGTTCATAATCTTCACTATTTATATAAAAATTTTGAGTTACAAGGTCAAAAAGTCAAGGTTGAGGGATCCTACTCACCTGAAGGATCAAACACTGTAAATTCAAGAGGTGATGAATTCATTGTCCCTAAAGCAGAGTTTGATCGAGAGAAGCAATTAGGGCTCTCGGTTCTAAAAGCTGGCAGAGGTCGAAAGGTTAAAAATTCTCAATTCACGAGCGGTGATGCCTATGACGGCACTGCTTTTGTCGTTGGAGATGATTACGTTCTCACCAACTTCCATGTCTTTTCAAGAACTTTTAATCAAAAAGCTTCTTGTACCGGGTTTTCTCTTACTCTAGATCATGGAGGCAAGGAAAGCTTCGAGTGTGAAAAGAAAGTTAAATGCAACGTAGAGCTGGATTACTGCCTCCTCAAGACTAAAAAAGAGGCTAAACGAGTCGAAGTTCTTATTAATGGAAAAAAACGAAAAAGAAAAAAATTTTTTAGTATTTCTCACTTCGTTGACCCGCTAATTCTTTACCCAAAAGAACTTCTACTTTCAGAACCAAGTGCAACTCTATTAGCTATTGGAAATGGTGGAGGGTTTGGAATTCAAGCGTCTCAGGGTGAAGGTCTTTATGCCCACACTCTAGAAAGAGAACCTGTGAGCAAAATTGCCAAAGTTTTTCTTCATCATGCCACTGTTGTTTCTGGAAACTCTGGAGGTCCTTTAATAGACGAGCAAAATAGAGTTATCGCCATCAACACTAAACAGAAATTAAGAGCTAGAGTAAAAAGAAATAATAAAGTTGTAAAAGATGGTTATGAGGTTAGTGAAGACGCCTATAACTTCGCAACAACTGTTTATGCTATCTTGAAAGATCTTGAGAAAGATCCTCAAATCAAAAAAGAGGTTCTCCCTTTTCTTAATATTCGTTAAGATCACCTCATGAAGAAAATTGTTAGTTGGAACATTAACGGAATACGCGCTGTTATGGGGAAGGGTTTTCTGGATTTTGTAAAAAAATCGAAACCAGACGTTCTCTGCCTACAAGAAATTAAAGCCCATAAAGAAGTTATTCCTGAAGAAGTTTTAAATCTAAAAGGTTATCACGTTCACGAATTCCCCGCTGAACGCAAGGGTTATTCAGGAACTCTTACTCTATCAAAAGAAGAACCAACGGAGATTGAAAAAGGTCTTTCAAAAAATATTTTCTCTTCTGAGGGGCGAACCCTCATTACTCATTTTAAAAACTATATTCTTCTCAATTGTTATTTTCCTAATGGAAGTCGAGATCACTCACGCGTGCCTTACAAAATGGATTATTGTGCGGCCATCAGTCGAAAAGTTAAGGCCCTTAGAAAAAAATATAATAAACCCGTGATTGTTTGCGGGGATTACAATACGGCCCACCACCCTATCGATCTTAAAAACCCAAAATCGAATAAAAATACTACTGGGTTTCTTGAAATTGAACGTGAGTGGCTTGATAAGTTTCACAAAGAAGGAAACACCGATATTTTTCGAAACCTAAATCCTGAAAAGCCTGATGTTTATAGCTGGTGGAGCTATAGAGGGGATTGCAGGGCCAGGAATATTGGATGGAGGATCGATTACTTTTTTATTAATAACGAAGATTTAAAAAAGGTAAAAGATTGCCAATATCTCCCTAAAGTTATGGGGTCTGATCACTGCCCGGTAGAGCTCACTATTAATCTATGAAGTATACAAAAGAAGATATTAAGAACTTTACGCTAAAATACAAAGCAGGTTTGTTTTTTATCGCTGGTTTTGTTTTTGACCTCTTCACGCTCGGAAGAATCGATGAATCTTTTAACCTGATTCAACAATCTCTTTATATGGGAGTCCTTCTCTTTTTACTTTATTACAGAATTAGAAAAGAAAACGAAGACCCACCACCTCATTACCCTAAAATTGATAAATACTTAGAATACCACAAAGAAATTTTCCACTTTCTTACCGGAAGCTTGCTCAGTGTTTATGTTATATTTTATTTTTTAAGTGCTTCACTTATTTCAAGTTTTTTCTTTATTGCCATCATATTTGGCCTTCTTATCATCAATGAATTTCCTAAGTTTACTGACTTGGGTACACCTATTCGATTAGGACTCTTTCAACTTTGCGTGAGTTCTTATTTTATTTTTCTTTTTCCTATAATTTTTAAATCAGTTGGGACCTTTATTTTTCTCTTTTCTATTTTAGTAAGTATTGCTCCTTGTTTGTTAATGCTTCACTTCCTCGTAAAAAGAGGAACTTTAAAAGATATGTATGAAATGATCAGTATCCCATTGGGGATTATTACGGTCTTTGCTTTGCTTTATCTTTTTTCTTTGATTCCGCCAGTTCCCATTTCAATTAAAAAAATTGGGATTTATCGAGACGTAGAAAAAGAGAATGACGCCTATATCTTGTCGACAGAGAATCCCTGGTGGCGGTTTTGGAGATATGGGGACCAAAAGTTTCAATACCGTGAAGGAGATAAGGTCTATCTTTTCTTTTCAATTTTCTCCCCTTCTGAGTTTAAAGATCACGTAATGATTCAGTGGCAATACCATACTAAATCAGGCTGGCAAAAAAGTGATGATATAAGAGTTGGTATTTCAGGTGGTCGTGAACTTGGTTACCGAGGCTATACTTATAAACAAAATATTATGGAAGGAGATTGGCGTGCCCTCATCCTTTCCTCCGATAAAAGAGAAATTGGTCGGATCAGTTTTGAAATTGAAAAGACCGAAGAACCCGCAGACGAAATTAGATTAATCGAGGTGAAATAGCTATTATTGAGCTATGACTATTTTTGTTAATAGAACCCTCAACCTTAAATCTATAAAAGCTATCGGGTTCGATATGGACTACACTCTTGTCCGTTACCAACACAAAGCTTTTGAACAACTTACTTATGATGAGATGATTATAAAACTTCTCTCTCGCGGTTATCCAGATAAAATCAGAAATTTAAAATTTGATATCAATCAAACCATTCGAGGTCTCACCGTTGATAGAGAGGAAGGAAACCTGATTAAGCTTGATAGCCACGGCAGGATTAAAGCCACTTATCATGGAACGAAGCCATTAGAGTTTCAAAAGCAACAAGAACTTTACCGAGGTCATTACGTTGATCTCAGTGAAGATAGATACTCCTCAATTGATACCACTTTTTCAATTGCTTACGGTTCTATGTTTTGCCAATTAGTAGATCTGAAGGATCAATTCCCTGATGAGTTTCCAACTTATCCTCAAATTGAAGAAGATACATTATGGGCGTTAGATATTTCTCATAGAGATGACAGTTTAAAATCTGCCGTAAGAAATGATCTTAAAAAATATATTATTCAAGATGAAAATACCCCTAAGATGCTAGAGCGGTTTAAAAAGTATAATAAAAAACTTTGGCTGATCACCAACTCAGATTTTGAATATACAAAACTTCTTTTAGAATTTACGATTGATCCCTTTTTAAAAGAACACAAAAACTGGGAAGATCTCTTTGACCTGGTGATTACAAGCTCAAGCAAACCTTCTTTTTTCACAAATCATAATCGTTTTTTAAAGATTGATACTGCAACTGGTTCCATGACCAATACAGATGGTCCCTTTACCAAGGGAGTTTTCCAAGGTGGGAATGCTCAAGCCTTACAAAAAGAAATGGGATGCAGTGGTGATCAAATCCTTTATCTCGGTGATCATATTTATGGAGATATTTTAAGCCTTAAAAAAACTTGTAACTGGAGGACTGCCCTTGTCATTGAAGAATTGGTTCAGGAAGTATCAAGCATTCAAAAAGGAAGAAAAATCAACGACGAAATCGAAACGCTCATGCAAGAAAAAATCAACCTTGAAAAAATCTTGGAAGAATTCTACGTCGCGAAATTCGAACTCAATCAAGACATTCCTGAGAAAGAGAAGGAAAACCACGTACAGAATATAAAAAAGCTTGATGAAAAACTCAGTGAGCTCATCGTTCAATATCATAAATTATTCAACCCTTATTGGGGGGAGGTGATGCGCTCAGGACAAACCCCTTCGCGTTTTGCCAGCCAGGTTGAAAAATACGCTTGTGTTTATATGTCGAAAGTCAGTGACCTCTTAGACCATTCGCCTAGAACTTATTTCAGGCCCTTTAGAAGAGATCTTCCCCACGAATTATAATGAATAAACAAGATCAATGCCTTCTTTAAAGGCTCTCTTCGCATCAAGACCTGGAGTGAAACGCGCGCCACCGATTAAATGGACTTTTCCTTCACCTAAGTACTTTTTTGCTTCATCGTAGAAGGTTGGATTGGCAACTTGTCCGGCACAAACAATTATATTATCAACTTTGAGAGTCTTTTCTTGCCCTTCATGATCAACAACGAGACCTTCGCTTGTAATCTTTTTATATTCAACACCCGCAAGAGTTATAATTCCGTGTTTTTTTAGGGAAAGACGGTGAACCCATCCAGTCGTTTTCCCAAGCTTCGCTCCAACTTTACCTTCTGATCTTTGAAGCAGATAGATTTTTCTCTCACTAGGTTTACTTGTGGGTTTTTTAAGTCCTGAAACATTTTGAGCTTCAGTATCAATTCCCCAGAAGTCATAGAAGGGTTTTTCTTTATTTCGCTCATAGATATATTGGGCAACATCAAATCCGATCCCCCCTGACCCAACAATCGCGATATCATTTCCAATCTCTTTGTCGTTCTTAATAAAGTCGAGATAAGAAATGACATGAGGGAGGTTCTCCCCTTCAACTTTCATTTTTCGAGGAGTGACCCCCGTACAGAAAACTAGGTGATCGGGGTTTTCCGATTTAATGAATTCTAGATCGGCTTCTTTGTTTAACCTTATATCCACACCGTGTTTAGCAAGCTGGACATTAAAATAGCGTAGAGTTTCGTAAAACTCCTCTTTGCCTGGAATTTTTTTGGCCAAATTAAACTGTCCGCCTATTTCTGAGGACTTTTCCACAAGGATGACTTCATGACCGAGCTTTTTTGCTTCAAGAGCAGTCGCAAGTCCTGCTGGTCCTGCTCCAATAATCATTATTTTTTGAGGTTTTCCACACTCTTTATCATAGTCTGCTTCAAAACAGGCCTTAGGGTTTACTAAACAACTTGCAACTTTGTTTTGAAAAATATGATCAAGACAAGCCTGATTACACCCAATACATGTATTGATTTCCTCGGCTTGCTCTGCCTTAGCTTTATTCACAAACTCAGGATCAGCAAGGAAAGGTCGCGCCATCGAGACAAAATCTGTTTTTCCTGCTTCAATCGCTTTCTCCACATCTTCTGGATTATTAAAACGATTGGCCGTGATACAAGGAATAGAAACTTCTTTTTTTACTCTTTCAGTAACAAAGCTAAAGGCCCCACGAGGAACATTCGTCGCAATCGTAGGAATCCTCGCTTCATGCCAACCAATCCCCGTATTGATCATGGAAGCTCCTGCTTTTTCAACTTCTTTTGCAAGTTGAATCACTTCTTCAGGAGATGACCCTCCTTCAACAAGGTCGAGCATGGAAAGCCTATAAATAATAAGAAATTTTGAAGACGTTTTTTCTCTAACCTTTTTGATGATCTCTAATGGAAAGCGAATTCTACTTTCATAGTTCCCACCCCACTCATCAGTTCTTTGATTTGTTCGCTTCACAATGAACTGATTAATCAAATAGCCTTCTGACCCCATGATTTCTACACCGTCATAGCCGGCTTGCATCGCAAGCCTTGCACTGTTAGCAAAGTCATTGATCGTTTTATTGATTCCTCTTTTTGAAAGCTGACTTGGTGTAAAAGGAGTAATCGGTGATTTTATTTTAGAAGGTGCAACCGAAAAAGGATGATAAGAATATCTACCCGCATGAAGGAGTTGCAAACATATTTTGGAGTCATGTTTATGAACGGCGTTTGTTACTCTTTTATGCTTTGTAAGTTGAAAGCGATTAGAAAGTTGGCAAGCGAAAGGAGAAAGCCTTCCTCTAAAGTTTGGAGAAAATCCTCCCGTAATAATGAGCCCAACCCCACCCTTGGCGCGTTCTTCGAAGTAACGAGCGAGTCTTAAATACCCATCTCTTTTTTCTTCAAGACCGGTATGCATAGAGCCCATAATAAAACGGTTTTTTAAAGTGACGCCATGGATATCAAATGACTCAAAGGACTTAGGGTATTTCATCCTTAAATCGTACTAAAACCTGTACAACAAGTCTTGGAACTCAGTGTTTGATTCATCGAAATAGTGCTTACTTTCTAGCAGACGAGAAGAAAGAAAGGTGAAATGGGGTTTAATCAGCTCTTTATACTTCTTTCGAGATCTTTTTATCGAATACGTATCATCAAAGTTCAGGTCTTCTCTCTGGAGCTTTAACTCTTCATCGGTGGGCACGGTTAAATAGAGATACTTCACGGACTTTGAAAGCGCAGGAATAATTTCTTTGAGATCCTTTGTTTTAATATATTGAAAAACTGAATTGCAAAGGCCTAGGTCATATGATTTCTTAGGCGGATTCTTACTCCAAGCCAAGAGATCAATATTTTCAAGTTTTAATTTTGTTGAAGGGACTGGTTTAAAATCATCCGGTTTCGATTTCTCAAACATGTATTGAGATGGCTCACAACCATAGGCTTTATAAGGCTTGTAAATTTTTAACACTTCTTTAAAAAGATGACCTGTCCCGTACCCAAAGTCTGCAACTGAGTTGATTTCAATTTGTTCGAGTTCAAAAATGGCTTTGATATAATTGGCATGCTCTTTCACATTGCCGATACAATCCATTTCTTCTAGATCACTATAGTTAGCTTTCCAATACTCTTCTTCGAAGCTCATAGTCTAGATATATAGCTTAAATTTGAATTTGTGAACACAGGCTATGATTTGCTTTACTCTTTTCAGCTTTAACCTTATCAATAATAACCTGAAAGGCTTTAAGCCGATTAAGGCACATACTTGCTAATAAGTGGTCATGTTTGGTGCTCTTTACGAAGTGAATATTCTTAAGAACAGATCGACAACTCTTATAACAGTTCTCTACATTATCATTGGTGGAATTAAGAAACGGTGTAATCATACTTGTTTTAAATTTTTTTTGAATATCACTTTCTTTAGTCGTTTTACTTATACCCATTTCATAGGCAAATTGTGGACGTTCTTTAATAAACTGACGGATATCAAACCTACAATTAAAGTCATAACTCGCTAAATTCGCTTTTAAAGAATTTAAATATTTATCAACTTCACTGCCTGAAGGGAGGGATGCTTTACTATCATTAAGCGATGTTTGTATATAATCTTCTAGTTCTACCGATAAGTCTTCGAAGAGCCTTTGAGATGAAAAGTATTTGCTCTCGCAAATGAGACCTTCTCTGTAAATTTGCTTTTCTTTTTTATTCCAAACTAAACCATCGTATTTCCGAGCATGACTTTTATTAAAGTTTATCTTTGTACAAAAATCAAAAAGAAATTTATCTTCTGTGAAGTCTTGATACCAAGATTCTTTTTCCAAAACTTCAACAGGTTTCCCTTTTGTTTTTTTATAAAAAAGAGAACAGGAATGAAGTTTCTCTCTAAAATCCTCTAGACTCATCGTGGGAAGTTTTCTTATGACCTCTCCTGTGAACTTTTGACTTTGTTTGTATGAAAGAACATCCGAGGCTTTGTTTAATTCCTGAAGTGTCTTAGACATCTTTGGCATACCCACCATTGGAAGATTATTGATACCTCCAACACTTGATGTTTTCAAAAGTTGTTGAACCATCATGTTTTCTAAGGAAACTTGCTTAGAACCTTCATCTGAGAGCTTTTGGTGTGAAGTACTAAAACTATTTGAAGAATGAGAGGCTGAATGGGGAATGATCGAAGAAGTGGCGGTGACGACACAGGCAAGATCGGAAAAAGCTCCAACAGAACTTCCTCCATAACAACTCTCGTCTATAATTCCAACTTTGACCCCTTGTTTTTTAAGTTCTTCTAAAAATGGACGCAGATTCTGAGTTTCATATTTCTGATCGTTGGCCAAACACAAACCATGCTTTCGAGTGCTAAACTGAGGAAAACCATAGGTGCTCGCCTCCCTATTATCCCCTGGATAGCCATGAGCTGTTAGGTTAAGAACAAACTGACAATTTTCAACCTGACAGTCTTTTTCTTTAAAATCTTTAATGACTTGTTTTAACTGAGATTCAAAATGATTTTTGTTACCTGGGGATGATTCGTTATTTGTGGGTTGTTCACTTTCATGAAACGAACTCAACACTTTGTGACCATTTTTCAAAGCCGATTCTTCCAGCTCTTTTTTAAATTTTTTTAAAGTTTCTGGATTCCCACACCCACCCCCAAAAGAAAAATAAACCTTGGAATCATCCGCTAGAGCATTAAATGAGATAAAAATTAAAATAAGTATTATTCGCATTTTCTTTCAATTAACTTTTGAGGTGTTAGGTAGTTTCTGAAATATTTTTCTTCATCGAGAACATGAAGTTTTAAAACATCAACAACAGACTGTTTGTAGTTAATAATGTTATTCACATTAATGTTTGCAGCTAAATAAAAGCTCACCCCCGAGTAATCCCTGGGATTCATATTACTAATAAGACTTACTTTTTCTGATAATGTATCTGGGCTTGTTATTAATAAACAATGGTCTTTAGAACAATTAACTTTCCCTGTGATCTCGTACAGACCACAAGATTCAAAACCGTAAAGATTAAAAGAAAAGAATAAAATAATTAGAATTCTCATCATTTAAATAATATCAAAAAGATTGAGTATTATTCGAACGGGGAGATTTATTACTTGATAAAGACACTTCGGTTTGGTTTAACCTGGTTATTTAGTCCCACAATATTGTATTGCTTAACAAGACGTTCAATTTCTTTCAGTTGGTTTGGTGATTGAACAAATCCCTCCAAAGCAAGCCCTCTATTCGAAATTTTTCTTTTGAGTTTATATCCTTTGAGATTATTAAGTTTATTTATAAGAACCTGAAGCCTCATCTCAGCTGTCTCAAAGTTTAAGTTTTTTGCCAGTTGGAGTTTCCAGCGAATATTAAAAACACCGTCTTTGTTCAAAATTTTCGTTAAATAACTTCTGTATCCCATATCGGGAACAAAGCCTGAAATAATATAAGTGTTTAAAAGCAAGCTTCTATCAACATCAATATCAAGATTTTTAGTTATCGGGTCAGACTGGATCGTTTTATCAACATTCCACTCGTAAACTTTATTTAAAGTTACTACCGTAAAGGCAACAAGAAAGAAAAGTTTTAGAAAAGAAGCCCAAAGTGCAGAGTTGTCATTAATATTTTCTAGGTAGCTCCCAACTCTTTGATCAACTTCATCAAGAACGGTATTTCTTAAAACAGAAGCATCTAGGTAATTCTGAGCCTTGATAATCAAACTCACTTCTTTTTCAAGCTTTAAAACACTCAAAGATCTATGAGCCGATTGATAAATAATTCCAATAAAAAAATCACCAAATGAAAGTATTGAAACCTTGAACCTTCCAAAGTCAAAATGGTCCCTCTTTTCTGTTTCCAATAAGCTGGAACGATCTCGTCTTTCAGTAATAAAACTCGAAAGAAGGTTCACAAAACCCTTTGTATCAAAACCTGAAAAGCTATCGTGAAACCGTTCATAAAGCTTAGATTTTTTGCTCGACTCTCCAATCACGACACCATGAAGATGAGAGTCTTGGCTATCACTAATTGATAGATTGTTCTTTTTTTCGACGTCGAGAAACAGGTTTAGGACTGATTTTTTGATCAATTCTGTTGAAAGATTCTTGAGGTAATCGGGAGATTTTAGAACATTAACAGATTCATGAGGCAGATCAGGGAATTCCAGTAGATCTGTATAGGAGACTGAGAGATTCTCCTCTTGTAGTTTTTCCATTCGATTTTCCTTATAGACTTCAGTTTAAACTAAGATCTTCTCGTTTAGGGAGTATGGAAATTTTCTCTATTTTGCGCTGCATAACTTGATTTTCTTCAGGGTCTTAGTATGCTACAAGAGACACTTTAATTGAGGGTTTTTATGCTTGCAGGTTTTATCGTCTTTGCTGTTTGTTACTTACTAGTCATCATTTACACATCCATTTTTTATCATAGGGCCTTGGCTCATAATGCACTGACCTTACCCAAGCCAGTGCTAAACTTTATTAGATTTACCGGTGCTCCCCTTACGGGAATTGATCCTAAAGCTTGGGTTTGTATGCACCGACTTCATCATCTCCATTCAGATACACAAAAAGATCCCCATAGCCCTCAACATACAGGGTTTTGGTACACATTCATTAAACAACATAAGTCTTTCGAACGAACAATTCTTGGCCTCATGAGAAAACTTCCACGATATACCGAAATTGTTTCTGATATTGATTTTGATGTTCATTGGCTTAACAAAAAAGGCTATTGGTATGTTCCTTTTGTTATGCATTTTATAATCGGTTTTCTTCTTTGGATGACCACTCAAAACCCATGGATTGGTCTAGGCTATTTTTTTGGAATGGCTTCACACCCTATTCAAGGTTTTCTAGTCAATGCTTTTGGCCATGCCGTTGGTTATAGAAACTTTGATTACCCTGATCATTCAACCAATAACACTCTTGTTGCTTGGTTTGTTTTAGGTGAAGGGTTTCAAAATAATCATCATATGTACCCAGCCTCACCAAGATTTTCAATGAAGTCTTTTGAAATCGATACGGGCTGGTTTTTTGTTAAACTTTTTTCATTGCTTGGAATTGTAAAAATTAAAAAAGAAAACATTCCTTCAAAAGCCGAAATTGAAAAAGGAACAATCACGGTTGGGGCTTATTAACCCTTTTTGACTTTGTTCTCACGACATTATTTACTTTAAAGACCATTCTTTTAAGGAGGAATCATGAGAAATCTTATCTTATCACTCGGGATTTTAGGGCTTTTTACAAGCTGCGCGACCGGACCTGTTGGTGGCGGACTCTATCACAACATCAAGTACGGAGTAGATATTAGCTCTAAAACCAAAGGTGGAAAAACAGGAACAGCCTGCCAAAGCAGCATTCTAGGTCTTTTCGCTACTGGTGATGCAAGTATTTCTGCCGCTAAAGCAAACGGTGAAATTAAGTCTGTTCACACTGTTGATGCTGAAAGCACTAACATTATTGGTGTTTACCAAAAGTATTGTACAATCGTTACTGGACGATAGTTCTCAAGAAAGGAGGGAGAGATTCCCTCCTTATTTCCAGACCCTGCCTTATGTTAAAATATCAAGGTGTTAAAGCTTCTTAAATTATTACTATTTTTATTTCTTTTCCAAGCTCCGCTCTTTGCTGAGAACTGCAAAGTTTTTCTGGAAAGTCGACTCCGTGTCGAAATCGATCATGGAAAAAGTTTTCTCTATGATGGGCTCTTAAAGAAAAAACATCTTTTCAATAAAGACCTTAAGTTTGTCAGTGATGATTTAAACCCTATTAATTTTTATCAGATTCAAAAAAATCTTCCTCCTTTTGAATGGTCTTCAATGGAATCACGCCAACAAATTATTTCTGATTTTAAAATTGAAAATATTGTGGCAGCTCCTGGCCATCGGTTTTTAAGAAACAAAAAACAGGTTGCTGGACTTGAGAAATATATCAAAGAGTCATCTGGAGGTGATTTCTCGCATGATAAAATCCTACTTAACTTAATCATTGAAGATAATAAGCTTATTTCAGTTGATTTGTGGAATGCTCATCATCGGTTGGTTGCCTACCTCGAAGCCGGTTACGAAACGATCGGACAGCTTAAGCTCTCAAACCTAGAAATTTTAATTAATGGAGAAAGAGTTAATGGAGAGAAATGGGGTCATTATCTTTCTCTTGCAGGAATAAATTCTCAGAACTTGAAAAGTTATTCTGTCGTTCCCGCGCATGGGGAAATTAGAAATGGGACAGTTTCTGTCGATGGCGCCGTTTCAAACTTTCAACTCGGTTCTAGAAACTCTCTAAAACAGCTTCGTTTTAACACAAAAACAGCAATAGAGCCCAAAGTCGGTGTTTATTTTGGAACCTTCAATCCCATTCATGAGGGGCATATAGGACTTATAAAACAAGCGAAAAAACTTCACGGGCTTGATGAGGTTCTTATTGTTCCTAATATCAATCCAATCCATAAAAGTGGCGTCACTGATATTAAACTTCGAAATGAAATGATTGCAGCACGGATTAAAAATGAACCTGGATTAAATCTCTATGTCGGTGACTCTGCAGAAATCATTGATAAATTTGGAAGGGATCCTTTCTTTGAAAGAGTAACTCAAATTTATGGAAGCTATAATCTTCATCAATTAATTGGAGATGATTCATTCATGAAAATTATGAATGAAGGTGGTGTTGAGAAAAATTTGTTTAGAAAATATATTGTTTTTAAAAGAAAAGGCGGTCCTGCTATTCCAGAGCCGGAGACAGATAAATATATTATTTCAGGGTATGAAGATAACCTTGGTCTCAGCTCAACAACCATTCGAAATAAAATTAAAGAGAATAAGAAAACAAATCTAAATGAACTTCATCCTGAAGTTTTAAAAGTTATCGAGAAGAACGAGCTTTATCGTTAAAAAGATAAACACCTAAGTGATCACTTAGATAAATCCCTCCAACTTTTGACATAAACATCCGAACCGCTTTAAAGCCTCTTAAGTTAGACCTTAATTCTTTTGAAATCCAAAACCCATCAATCGCCTTTTCAGGACGATCCGAAGGTCGTGTCGGCCCAGGAAATCCCATAGCATATTTATTTTCCTTAAAGGGTTTTTGCTCTCGTGAACTTGGCTCAGAGTTAAAGTCCCCCATGATGACATGGTTTTTATCTTTAAACTTATCTATCAAAAATTTAATTTGAGTGTATCGATAAGGTGCATAGTCAGCACGATGTTCAAGGTGAGTGTTCACATACCAAGTACCATTGATCAGAGCACCTACAAATGATCTCTGTAATGGAGACTTCGGCAAAAATCCTTTAACCGTTTTTTCAAATTGATGTTTTGAAAAAATACCAATGTATTCACGGTACTTATCCCAAGCTGGATGAGTAAATTTCTTGGTGATCGATTTAAGAGGATACTTTCTTTGAAGCAGCCCTTTTCGTAAGTACTCAACCATATCGACTGAATCACTGGAGCAAAGCTCTTGGAAAGAAATAACATCGGGATCAATTTTTACAATTCGATCCATCAAGCTGTTGAGACGAAATTCCCAATCATTTTTAGTGCATTGAAGATTAAAAATAAGTGTATTGAGAATTTTATCAGAACTACTCCCAAACGAGTTCGCTCCAACAATCAGACAGGCCATCAATAACAAAATTCTCATGCGATAATTATTAAAAGTACTTGACCAAATGTCTATAAATCGTGCCCTGCGACATCCTCATAGTCAGAGGATATTAGAGAACAAATTTTCCATGAATGCTTGATTGAATCAGATGATAGTCGGATGAATCCGAACAGTTATTGATGAAACTCCTTAGATTTCTTCTATTTACCATTTTTAGCACCTCCTGTTGGGCATTCGAAGCAGCTGATGGCTTGATTTTATCAGATTCCTACAAGGCCGCAGAAGTTCGATATGGATTAATCAAAAATGAATCTGAGGCTATTTCTGTTACGGTTTTCACCCTCAAAAATGATCTTAGTAGCTTGGCCCACATCGCTTACCTCAGAGAAAAAGCCAAACAAGGAGTTAAGGTCAGACTGCTCATAGATAGTTACGGCAATGGATTATCCCAAGATTTTCTTGATGCGATAATCGCAGATGGAGTCAAAGTCCGGATTTTTAATAAAATTCAATTTAATAACTTAGGTTATGCCTTTAATCGAAACCATACAAAGATGATGCTTTTTGAAAATCAAAAGAGTGTGATTGTTGGAGATAGAAACTTTAAAGATATGTATTTCCCTACCAGCTCGAAAACCACTCAGAGTGTTGATGTCCTCATCAACGATGCTAGCATTTTTGAAGATACGTTAACTTATTTCACGAAAATATGGCATTCCAGTAAACCCTTAAATCTAAGAACTCGATTCAATCCTCTTAAAATATCAATCGCTGAGGCGAAACTCGACAAAGTTAGAAATATTGTTGAACGATGGATGACGAATCGTAAAAAAGAAGACCCTTACGACTGGCGCAAGAGCCTCTCCGAATTTAACTATACAGAGTTAATTATGGACGAAGTTGATTTAGCCAAAAAGAAAGAAAAAGGGCATCACCGTGCCATTAAAAAGTTATTCGATGATGCTGAAAAAGAGATCAAAATTATTACTCCCTATCTCGTCTTAGATCCAGATATAAAACAATCCATTAGAGAGGCTCTCGAAAGAGGCGTTAAGGTTGAGGTCATAACAAACTCGGTTAAATCATCTGATATTAAAATTGCGGCGATCGCTGCGAAAAAAGATCTTTTACAGCTCTTGACTCTGGGAGCAGACATAAACCTCTTCACAGGACCCGAGTTGCTTCATGCCAAAGTTTATATGGCTGACGGTCATAAGGTTTATATAGGCAGTTATAATCTTGATATGATTTCTAGATATAAAAATATTGAAAGCGGCGTTATCATTCACTCGGATAGTGTCTATCAAGATCTTTATAAAAACATGAGGATGATTGGGCTTAAAACGGTGAAAATCAATACGTCTCAAGATTTGGCTAATCAAAAACTATTCAAGTGCGGAAATTACTTACTCAAACTTATGCTTGATATTCCCTTCCTTCGTAATTTCCTCTGAATCATTTGCGTTTGAAAGATATCTATCTAATTGATCAAACGATCCCGATGAGTCATAACCCCAAGATTCTTCAATATTTATATCATTTAGATATGCAGCCCTTTCTCTATTATTATGATGAAGAAATGAAGATGAATAATTACATTTAAGAGTATGCTTAAATTGCTGAATATGCTCCGCTTCATGACGAATCATCATGATAGCTCCAAAAGGATCATAGATTTTCAAATCAGAAAAGCTTATCAACTTATTATTGTGATCAGTTACCGCATACCCTTTTTTCTTCTCGGAATCATATTTTTCATTAAAATCAAAAGTATAATCAGAAAAATCAAATTTTAATTCTTCCAAAACAATATCAACTATTTCTTGGCCATCTTTGGCTGCCTTTACCCTTTTTATTATTTCTTTTTGCTTCTCTCTAGTAGTAGGATTCAATAGACTTGGAGCTAAGCTAATCGTTTTTTCCAAGTTCTGATCAATGGTAAGAGAGATATACTTTTTATCTTTTGTTACGTTCTTTATATATTTAACTTTTTCTAATTGCAGGTCACATTTTTCAAGATTTGATTTTACTTCAGCGATTTTTTGAGGTGTAAGAATATGAATTCGATTATTACTGCCGGTACTAAAATAAGTATTCCCACAACTTTGGTAAGCGAGACAAGTAAAAACTCTAGCCGTATCTCCAATGCTATTTTTCCCTTCAACGACAAGATGGGTTTCGGCAAAGCTTGAAGAAATAAAAAGAAGTAAAATCCCTAATTTGATCATAGGAAATTTTACCAGAGAAAAAGATGGGTCAGGAAAATTTGAAAATTTTATAGAACTGTGCAGAGGGATTTGTTACCTCCGCATCCTGCTCCGGTCCCCTTCTGGCAGCTTTGCTGACATGATTTGCTCCTGCAAATCATTGAACCCCATGGATTTTCTCATGACTCATACACGCTGCCACTCACTTCAAAAAGGTTCAATGCTTGAGGAACGACAAGCGAGATGCTGAGGCGTACGCCTTGGTACGTCGCAAGCGACGAGTCGCAGTCAGTGACGAAAATGATGAGCTTTTAATTGCGTGTGTCTTCGACACACTGGCAGTTTCTTGGCGAAACTGTGGCGGGTGCAGAGGGATTCGAACCCCCAACCTACTGATTTGGAATCAGCCGCTCTACCGTTGGAGCTATACACCCGATTAGTGCTATTAAGATTTAAACAATGTACTCGATTGTTTAGAGCTGCGCAAGATATTGCGCAGCCCCCAAGAAAATTAGAGTCTTGAACACTCGTGGGAAGAAGTAACTGTCCCTGTAATGTTCAGTAATGGCATTGTGTACTTCATTTTGTTTTCAGGAAATCGAAGTCTTACAGCAGTTGTTTCATTATTTGGACTGTGAACAATATCAAAATTTTCTTTTGTTAAGCTTGTATCTTTATTAATTTTTATTTTCTTATCAATTCCCATATAAGAAGTTTCAGTCAGTGCAGGGTTAAGAGTTCTCATTCTTAAAATGACTCTTTTGGCCCTTTTTCTATTTCTTTGAAAGGTAAAAAGTGAATGGCTTTCTGAACACTCTCCATTTTGAGTTCTCAAAGTTGTTACACAGTGAACAGCCGCTTCCTCTTTTTTCTTCAAGCCTCTTTTAATATAATTATTTAACTCATCGATAACTTCTGCTTTAGTCCCTTCACAACCACCGGAAGCAAATACATAATCACCTGACTGAGTATTGTTTATTGTCGTTGGATTAGTTCTTGTTCGCTGTTGTGCTGGTTGATTGGTTGTTGCTGTTCCTGCCGGAGTGCTTTTTTTGTCTCCCCCACAAGAAACAAATGATGCAATCACTAGTAAAAGTGTCATAGCTTTCATATTGGCTCCTTATTTTGGATAGTTTATCAATAATAAGGATAGGATTCTTGCAGTCTGAACATATTATCAAAAACGTCAAATTTATCGACACTTTTTATCTTAATTACATAAAGAGCTTTGGGGCCTTTGCTTCATGGTATAAGAAATGAAAAATTAGGAGATTTTATGAAAAAGGTTATCTTAGCTCTATTTTGTTCTATGTTTCTATCACAAGCTCAAGCTGGAGATGCTCTTTTACAGTGTTTTAAAGGCGAAAAGTTAGTATTAAATATTTCGAGAGATTCTTCTTTTTTCTTTCCTAGTGGTTCAAAAGAAATACAAGCTCTTGATCTGAAAAGCTACGAAGTTGATCCGATTCATTATGCTGTTGATTTTGAAGTTGAAAGCCAAGCATACGGAAAACTTAAAATCCAATTTTATGATTACGATATCGAAATCATGGATAAGGATCTGAAGTATGTTGATTCTTATACTTGCTCAAAGGTTTGTGAAAAGGTCACAGAAAGTAAAATGAGCTGCTACTAGTAAATTTTGTTTTCAAAAAAAGAGCTTTTTGCTAACTTAACGCTAGTCTAAAATAAGCTGGCGTGGCTCAGGGGTAGAGCACTTCCTTGGTAAGGAAGAGGTCACGGGTTCAAATCCCGTCGTCAGCTCCATCAATCCAGAATATTTGCTTCGCAAATTCAAATCCCCAAAAAAAATAAGGCACCTTGAAAGGTGCCTTAAATTATCTTTAATTTAAGAAAGTATTAAATACAGCGAACACTTCTAGAGCTGTAAATACTCCCGCTATCATAACCTCTAGGAGTACATAGATATCCATATGGAGGATCTACGACACCACAACCATTACAACACTTTGTGAGAGTCGTTGTATTTACACCTGGTCCATAACAAGAAGGAGAAGGTAAGCTTGGACTTGGTCCTGACGGTGGAGTTGGTGTTCTGGTCCTTCCACAGCGAGACGCTGGTCTAGCACTACAACAAGCACCTTGGTTTGCACTAGCAACCCCAGATGAACCATCACAGTATCCAGCACCAGTGGAGTTATTACATGAAATACCTGCCGCCCATCCGCCGCTACCATCACATTGCCACATTGTTTTTGAACTAGCTGGTGCAGGTCCACTAGTTGGAGGCGGCGCTGGAGGATTACCTGCAGTCGGTGGAGATGGTGGTGGCGTCGCTGGTCCTGCTGGCCCCGCCGGACCCTGAGGTCCTTGTGGACCTTGCGGTCCCGTTGCTCCTGGACCAGAGGGTCCAGTTGGAGCGACTACTGTAACACATGTAAAACTTGATGGACCGGTTTTCGTTAAATATTGGCTAGCTCCACAATTAGGAATAATATTATTTAATGCATTTTGAACAACTTGCTGAACGGGAACACAGTTTGCTCTACCGTTTCCAGGCTGAAAGCCCATCATAACTTCTCCAACCCCACAACTTGCATTAGCAGGATCGATACAATTAGGTCCGTTACATAAGTTTCCAGTTGTATTTACATCACCTTGAACATTAATGGGGCCGCCTACAGTCGTTGGACCATTTAGAGAACTTCCACCATTTACAGTGATCGGCCCTCCTACGGTTGTTGGACCATTTAAACTTGATGGACCATTAACTGTTATTGGTCCGTCAGCTGTTATTGCGGGATCTGCACCATTAGGTGTTACTGAAATACTTCTACAAACTGCTGGAGTAACAGACGTGTCATAAAAACCAGCGACTGCGTCCTCACAAAATTGTCTTTTGACTTCATCACCAACTCCAGAGCCATGACATTCTTGTAAAGCATTTCCGGAGAAAGTTGCCGATACTCTAATGGGACGGATACGAACTCTGGAACCAAAAGTGTTTCTTTTTCCATCTGCTTGATCTTCTTCTTTTTCAAAAGAAAGATAAAAAGTTATTTCTGAAGCACCTGTTCTTTTATAGGTAGCTCCTTGAAAAATAACGTTATCATAAACGGCAGCGGGAGTTAGAAAAGTACTTGGCTGCAATATCGATGGGTCTGCAGGACTAGGAACCATCTGAATAATTGATCCACCACCTGCAGTTTGAGTTGCAGGAACAGCTGGAGAAGCATCAATCGCAAGATTAATTGATCCAGGTCCACCAAAAGCAAGAGTTGCTTCACACGACTCTCCATTAGCTAAAGCTGAAAAAGCTTGATTATGAAGCTGACTAATTGTTGATGACCTTTCCGAGGTTTTTAAAACCTTCGTCGTAGTTTTCATGATTCCCATCGTAGCCATACCAACAATTCCCGCAACACCTGCGGCGACCATTGCTTGGACTAAGCTGAAACCTTTTTGATTAAACACACCTAACCTCCCATTTGAGTAGGCACAAAATAAAATTTTATATATCTACTTATCGTTAATTTTCTCATAGTTATGAAGCCAGAAAGGCTGATTTCTCTAACCTATTGAATTTACGTTACTTGTTTATGATTACGTGAAGTTGTAGGCGCCACTAAAAGTTGTCGGTGAAATCGTCAGCTTAAAATGGTGCCTAGTTTTATTGGTTTTTAATTTTGTAATTAGCCTAAAAAGGTCGCGCGTACCTTTTATCTTACCCGCCACCACCTGGACCAGAACCAGCACCTGCACAGGCTCCTGACGTTGAATCATCACGGCAAACTCTCTGGCTTCCACCTCTAGGAAAATCGCAACAACCTGAACTACAAGCAGTGTGTACCGAACATCGACAACCAAGTGCTAAATTTGATGAACCTGTACAGCCACCACCGCTAGGTGGACGAGTTGTTGTAGGTGTTACTCCTAAACAATTTCCAGGTCTTGAGGATCCGCTACAACATAGCAATGCTCCGCCGCTGTAATTTGTAAAACTAGAACATGTTGTAGGTGAAGCGGGAACCTGAGAACTCGGACAAGTCGTGTCACCTCTAAAGCTGTTTTGCCATCTTCTTCTCGCACCATCACACCACCAAACAGTACCTCTCGCCGAAACTCTTGTAGTCGTTGTTGTTGGTGCTGAACCACAGTTTCTCGTTGGTCTAGATGTACCTGAGCAACAAGCTGTTGCCATAAACGGAGCTGAAGGAGTTGTTGGTCCACTACAATAGCCTGATCCAGCGGTACTTGAACAAAGTCCAGCGTTAGCCCAACCTCCCGCTAAACATTCCCACTGAGTTTTAAGAAGATTTGTAGTCGTTGTCGTTGCTCCCGCACAACCAGCAGATGGAGGAAGTGCACAACAAAGGTATTGCCCAGCACTTTGAGTACCACCGAAACAAGCAGCTCCAGATGATGTTGTACAAGGTCCTACTGGTGTCCCCCACGATCCACCCATGCATCGGTATCTTAGCAATGTTGAAGGTGCCGTCGTCGTTGGACTTCCTATAGAACTACATGCATTTGAAGGACCAGGCGCTGGACAACAAAAAGTACTACCGTTTCCAGCAGTAGCACCTGAACAAGTTGTTCCTGTAGTACAAGCCGTTCCTTGAGGAATCCATGAACCATTATTACAAAGCCAATGGAAACCAGAATAATTACATTTCGTTGATGGAGCTGAAGCACAACACTTCGTTCCGCCTGGATTAACTGAGCTAGCGGAAGAAGTACAACTTGAATCCAGTGGAGAACAAGCTTGTCCAAGGGTTGACCAAGTTCCTGTTCCTTGGCAAGTATAAGTAGTACCACTTGGACCACCAACTTTTGGCACATTAACTGTTCTTGTCTGTGTTCCACAACTCGGAGTCGTTAAATTTGTTAAAGTAAGAACAACATTACACCCTCCAGGTCCAATATCATTCACTGGATCCATACCAAGTGAAACCGATCCCGATTCTGTAAAATCAAAATTTCTACCAAGAGCACCGATGGAGCTGCCATTTACATGAGTATCATTCCTGCAATCCGCATCTGTTGAACCACTCGCCATTCTTACGTTTATACGAATAGTATCTCCATTTCCTGCTGGTAAGGCTTGCCCTGTGCCACCTCCAGAGTTTGCATTCAACTGCATCGATGTACAGGTCGTGGATGGAGCACAAGCGGGATTTGTAGGAACAGAGTCACAACAGTAAGTCATTGAAGGTCCTGCTGGACCAGAAGTACAACCAAGGTTATTTACCGTTGTTGACGAACAATCCATAGAGCCAGCCACCCAAGCTCCGCCAACACATCTATAAGGACTAAAAGCAGCACTTGGATTTTCACAATTTGCGGCAGGAGTTCCTGAACAACAAGAATATGAAAGGAATGGTGCCATTATGCTTGAATTGGTACATCGAGCATCATCAGGGGTACTTGGCGTACAACTTGGAGATGAAGGCCCCGCAACCCAACCAGCTCCACCTTCACAACGATAATAATCTTTGATTGGTGAAGAACTTGGACACTTCAATGGATTTGGAGAAGATGGACAACAAGCTGTTGAACCGTCAGGCACAACTGTTGTCGTTGAACAATCTGGAGTTTCTGTAGAACAATTTGAAATTGAACTCCAACCAGAAGTGTAACTACATGAATACATATCTAAAGTCGCTGCAGCCTCGCAGGTGACAGTACTCGATGGATCACTTGAACAACAAATGTCACTTCCGTCAGCTGCTGTTGCAGCTGTACATAAAGGACTATCTGAAGAACCAGGAGCACAAGTTCCATTAGGAACCCAAGTTCCACCAGTACATAAATATCTTGGTGGAATTGGTAACTGGCAAGTACCTTCAGGTGGGTTTTTATCGCAACAACTCGTTGAACCATCTAGTGCAACACCACCATCGCAATAAGGATCTAGTGCTGGGTTATTTGTACAAGTTCCTGTTTGAGTCCAGTTTCCGCTACTACAGATATAGCTATATACAGTACAAGGTTCAACTGCTAAACTCATATTAATTTGCGGGTTAAAGTCTAATCCAGGATTTGTTCCATATGGAATCAACGGATCATTGCAAAATGATCCGCAATGATTTGGATTTCTTGTTCGAGTTTCAAATCTATAATATACACCATCGCAATCTCTATTTGTTCCATCGCAACGATTACAGTTTTCAGGTGTCTTTTTAATAATCCTTGAGTAATCATATTGCTGATCAAGCCTACTTGTTCTAGGGTCACTAGGATCAACATCTTCCCAGTCACAATTTCGAACCCCAAAACTTCCAGCTCCTTGTAACCTTACTCTTGGCTCTCTCGTTGTTGGATCAAGATAAACCTGAAAGCCTGCATTAGCGTAACAACTGTTCGGATAATTAAGCGTAGTGTCCTCTGCTGGAACGTCTATATTTATACAACCACCATCCGCGTTTTGAAGTTTTCCTGGACTACAAGGGGTCGTAACAACAGGGTCGGCTGCAGGTTTCTTTTGAGAGCAACTATAAGAATAGCTATCTCCGTTGTTAACCGGAGCATTAATTCCGTCAACAAAACCTCCACCGGCAGCATCATGTTGGTCTTCTACACAGTTAGCAACTGCAGCCTCTGTGGGTAATTTCTTTTGACGACATGTTTCAGTGGCTGGATCATAAACCATTCCATCAAGGCCGACGCAACTTCTTGAAACAAAAGTTCTCCCCATATTTTTTGCTATATCAAAACAACCTGTAACCTGATTACCTGTCAACTCAACAGGTAATCTAAAACTTCTTTCAAAACTCTGTAGACTTCCTTGGCGATTACCTGCATCTGCAAAGCGAACAACTAGATCAAGAGCTCTCACACCTGCAGTATCGTTATGTCTGACATAAACCTCATCGATTCTAAGTGTTCTCGCACTATCGACGAAAGTCCCTTCATTTAAAATAGATTCTCCCGCCCCACAGGCAACAGTTATCCCATCAAGAGCATCGGGTCCAGGAGTATTGTAAGTCTCTACATTATTAAAGGTTTGACCCATTAAAGAATTCGTAGCACATTCACAAACTGTTGGGTCTTTTAAAACCATATAGGCTTCATTCACCATATTTACAGCTTGCATTTTAGCTCGAAGTGAAGCTTGGTAATCTACAGTATTTTTTTGGGTACTCATCGACATCATGCCAAGAGTTGACATCAAACCGATCGAAACTAAAATTTCAACCATACTTGAACCTAGTTGGCTTAAATGTCTTTTCAAAAGGTTATTCATAAAGTCCTAATCACATGAAATCCCAAAAGGATTTGCTAAGTTTAAGTTCGTTATTACAGCTCCACCTTGCGGAGCTCCTCTTGGAGTACAATTGTCTGGACCTGGCCCAGCTGGAGCAGTCATATCAGTGGGATCTAATGGCTCGCAATTAAAATCACCCCAATTTCCATTTCCTGCAGCATCGTAAGCAACCGGTCTCTCTCCGGCTGGGCAATCTGCAACATTTAAACTTTCCCCACCACAAACAGGCGATATTACTTTTGTGGCTGGATCAAGTTGAAAACCAACAACAAATTGCCCCGCTCCAGAGCAATTTGCAGATAAGTCATACGTAAACCGGTCACATGCAAGCATCTCCCCTGTTACTGGGTCCCTAGCTCCAGAAGCATCTCTAGTCGCTTGATCATCTCCTGTAACTTGCGTGCAAGCATTGTTTAGCTCTTCTTCATATCGTTCAGAGGTCAATGCCTGACAATCTACTATCGTATTGCCCTCAAAAGAAGCTTTGAAATTGATAACTCTAGTAATGGTACTTGCCCAAATAGTCTCAGCATCTGGAACTTTTTGAAACCTTAATCGCATTTGTAATGAATTGCTTGTACCTAAACGCCTTAAGGCTATTTCGTCTGTATAGTAGAAAATAGAAAAAGGTTTTTGGGGACCAATCGGAGCTGCTACAGTTTGGGCACCACCTCCAGCTACTTGAAGTATAACATCACCAGTATCAACGTATTCGCGAGTGTTCGGATCTTTTGAAATTTTGTTAATCGACGTAAAATTAGGATTTGTCGCATTATTTCCAAGATTAATCGCCCCTCCAACTTGCCCTTGAAGTTGATTCATTAAAACACCGCAAGAGTCAGAACGGTTTACAGAGGTTGAAATTCTTGAAGTGAGCATATCAAGCTCTGTCATCAAATTAGCCTGTTGAGAAAATTGGTTAGTTCTAAAAAAGAGTTGAGAAGCATTAAGGCTAATCATCCCGATCATTCCGACACTTAAACTTACTTCAATTAAACTCACTCCTTTATTGTTCCAAATCATCTTACAGGTACCGTTCCTCCACCATTCCTTAGTACTCCAGGACTATGGTGTGCACAGTTCAATCTCCAGCGACCACCTGCTCCCGATTGATCAATCGCAAACCCATTCACACAATCAGTGTTAACTGATTCATCAATGACAGCTCTAACTTCGGGCTCTGTGATTCCTGAGCATATATAACTATACGAAAAACCCCATGGGGGGGTTCCATCGTTATTTCTCTGTAAGCCAGCCACCATTTGGTTTGGTCCACAGCTTCCAATTCTAGGTATCCACAATGGACTCGGTTCATAATCATAACCAACTCGAGGTTGGTTCCCTAAATCCACATTTACTCCATTAATTGAAACTGTCGTTGGCGCATCAACGATTCTTAAATTTGCCATATTAGTACCTTCTGTTCCACCAGCTGGAACAAGAGATAAATAATCCTCGGGGGTACCTGGGTCAATTTCTCCTATTAGGGGTAATCCTGGATCAAAGCATGTTGCAGTATTAGGATTCCAAACTGGTTGTAAATTTCCAGGGTTCCTAGTACTTGTGCACAGATCTCGTAATCCTCTACTTACTAATCCATCAGCAATTCCATCAGTCCTATCTGGATCACCTGGATCATAAAAACAATCTGTTAAAAGATTGGCTGCATCCCAAGTTGCAAACAATGGAATTTGCTTGGTAACAACCCTAGGACCAATAAATCCTTGAACAAAATTTTGGTTGATACCAACATCAATTTGAAGAACGACAAATTCTTCATAAGGTGCAGAAACGACAGCCGATGCTCTCACTAACCGAATGGAGTTTGCGTTGTCAGGGATCTCAAACATTCCATTTTCACCAAGATTAAACCCACGTTGATCTGCTGGATCTCTACTTGCAAGTAACCCATAGCCAGAGGGATTCAATCTTACAAAAGTTGCTGCTGGTCCGGCAGCTGGAACACTTGCTCCCCGAAAAAGTTCACTGCATGCTTGATTATCTACTAAGACCTCTTTTAAACGCTCTTCAAAAGTAAAAAGTTCCATTGCGTAGTACTCACCGGCTATCGCTTTAAGTGAAACGTTATTCTGCATGGTCATATAAAATGAACCTGTCATAATAGCCGTCCCCACCATCATTACCTGAAGGAGAGCCGCACCAGAGTTTGTGCCAAGGATTTTAGAAAAAAGCGTTTTTCCCATTTTTTTCTTCTGTCTCATTAATGTTTATGAATAAAACGATATCACAAATGATGAAAACGACAATAAATCTGAATAGTTAGTTGACTAAAATGCTTCTGAATAGAGAGTGCCAAGAAAAGCTGACAGAATTAGTTTGCAAAAGAAAGGCTCCTTTTCAGGAGCCTTAATCTTTATTTTTCTGAAGGACTGGTCCGTTTAATTTTATCTAGTAAAAGAAGGGCCTCATTGTTCCGCTTGTAGTCACGGAATGAGCAAACTCTTTTTGCATAGTTCTTTCCACCAATTTTTGAGATTTCATCAAAAGAAAGTTTTAGCATTCTTTCAACAGCATCATTCCCCTCGTAGATATTCTCAACATACTGGTTGGTAATCTCAGCACCCTCGCAAATACCTTTTATATAAGTCGAGTTATTTCTATAAAAGAGTGTTTGAATACAATATTTATCTCTTAGCTGTTTCAGAGAACCATCGTTTCCATAGTTTTCTAAAAGAACAGCATCTTCATCCCATTTCCAAGCAATTGGGTATCTTCTTCTATGCTTATACATATTGTAGTAAGACTTCGCTTGATCCCACATTGTTTTTGGATTAATGGAAACAGTACCAATTAAAGTCCCCCAATAATCGTGCTTCCATTTCTTATAAGCTTTATCAAACTCCTCTTTACTCATTTCTCCCCTAATAGCCTTGTCAGAAATTTCTTGAGCTTGTCTCGTAATAGTCATCTCCTTTACGAACATATCATTGAAGTTTTTCCAAGCGTGTTTCCAGGTTCCATAAGTTCCCTCTTCGATGGCATTGAGAGTATTAATCGCACCAATAAAATAATCTTTCGAAAAGGTTTCAAGCATCGAGAGGTTTTGGTTTGCAATAGCAAGGGCATTTTGAATATCAAGCTCTACTGTCGCATAAGATGATTCAAAGCCACTGTTTGTAGCAAGGCTCATATAATCCATTAAAGAGTTTCCAGAAACAACCATCCAGCTTTCGATGTATTCATCAAGAATATCCTCTCTTACAAGAACCCTCATATCGTAAAGAACAAAAGTCTCAATTCTTCTCTTTAGGAAGTTTGATTGTTGGAAAAGAACATTAAGCTCTTTAAAAGCAACTCGAATAACATTCGACGATAAATCAGACTTTGCTTGTTCGTAATCTTGCTCTAGCTCTTTTCTTTCCTCTTCTGTTTCTGCCATAGAGAGCTTAAGACTAAGCTCAGCCTCTTCTTCAAGTGCTTTAAAGAAACGATCTAACTTAGGAATAAGGTTATCAACGTTTCCTTTCATGTTAGCAAACTCTTGAACTTTCTGTTTTAAATCAGATGCTTGATCACGAAGTTCTTTTCTTTGTTCTGGAGTTAAGTTTGGTTGCTTTAGAGCTTCAAGGGTTTCATCCCTTTTATCTCTAAGAGCAATTGCGAAATTGGTGTATTTATTTTGAACTTTTAAAAGGTAATTATACATATTGAGAAATGAATCATATACCGAAATCCCAACACCTTTATAAAGAGTTGAGACAAGGTCAATTTTATCAACTACAAGAAAGTCATTTAAGTAATCTAACGCTTGAACCTTTGCGAGAGACATGATCTTTCTGTAATTGATAACAATATTTTTCATAACCTGATCTGGGTTATCGAGACTACAATGGTAAGCCCCTTTATTCTCTAGAAAATCAACCCAGTCATACTTTCTGTTCATGTTGTATTTCATCCCACAAACAGGATCGGTCCAAATTTGATCCTTAACATGATCGTCTTCAATTCCTGTAACGGGTGCTGGGATTTTATTTGTTCCGATAAGGATGAAAGGAATTTGATCAACAGGATAGTTTGATTTAACAAAGTTCAAAGTATCTCTGTCCCCCCAGCCAGCTCCAGAGATGGCATCAGTGACCTGCTCAAGAACTTCAATGATTTTCGTCTTTTTCCCGTTTTCTCCAGTGGCATTTTTATAAATCTTTTCAATTTCAAGAATTTTTTCATTAATAGTACCAACAACCGTATTCTCATCTTTAAGAAGAGCAACAATCGTTTCCCAAACCTTATTCTTTCTTTCAGCTTCAGAAACTGTCATTGGCTCATTTCCAAAAAGAACCTCTAAAACCCATTTCGAAATATTCGGGATATCACGAGTTAAAACAAAGTAAGCCTCAAGTGGGTTATACTCACTATCTGGATCAATTGATTGTTTGAACAAGTTATTAGAGTGAGCTTTTGAAACCTGTAAATTCATTTGTTGCACATCTCTAATTGCACAATAATTATCAGTAGTACTTTCAATTAGACACGAAATCTCATTCCAAAACTCTAGAGTTGCTTGTGGCTGTAAAGCATCAGTAATATGACTTTTATCAAGCATCTCTACAAACTTTGACATCACCGTATTAACTTTCCCACGACTTGTATAGCTAGAACTTGCGAGTGAATTTACAACCTTCATTGAAGTCGTAAGAATTCCATGAATAGGAAATCCAGCCGTTCGAATACATCTCTCGTTTGCTGGATCATTCATAGCATCAAGGAAGTGCCCAACATAATCTAAACCTTCATCAACTGATTGTTTTGCAAACTGAACAGCTTGTGCCGAAGCCCCTGCCGCTTTGATAGTCGTATTAGCTAAGCCTAGTTTTCCAAGTTGATTCATAATTCCGCTATCTTCGCCAACGAACCCCCTAAGTGCATCTAGGTTTTTAGGAGTATCCAGGACTTCTCCAAACTCTTTTGAGTCTTTATCTTCGCTGTTTCTTAATGCCTCTAGTTTTCTTAGATTGCTCAAGTTAAGACGCTTAGACCCTTGAGAGAAGTAGTTACACTCTTCTCGTGAAGCAAGGTTTTTAACTGCTTCCTCAAGCTCATTAGCATGACTAGTAGCTAGCTTAGACCAGTGACCTGATTGTGATTCGCAACTTCCAGCACCATAACTGTAACTAGATACCAACATGAATAAAAATACTAATAGTTTCATATGTCCCCTTGAGGCAATAAAGTTTGATTCACGTAATGATAGAGTGAGATTTCATTCAAAACCATCGGCTTGTAATTTATATAGATTGGGTCAAATCAGAGCCTTTTTAATGATTAAGTTTTTGACACTTTTTCACATTTTTACAAATGCCCAGTTCAAAACCGCTGCACATGATAAATTTAAGGAAACTATTAAGGAGTTATTATGTTTTTTCGACTAGCCCTAATTGCATTACTCTCCAGCACTATTGCTTGTGAGAAACAACGAAGAACTATTGTTTCGGGTTTTAAATCAAACAAACTTGAAACTACCACAAACTCTAATTCAACAGAGGTAGGTTCTACAGATGAAACAAACTCAGAAATCAGCTCAAATGATCAAGTCGTTGAGTCTGGCGAAAGAGAAAAGCTACAAAAAGTAGAAACTGTTTCAGAAGGCATTAATATCACTGAAATCAAACCAAGTGCTGATCTACCTCAAGATATCCCAAGCCCAGAAGTTCCTCTGAGAGAATCTGAGGCTTTAACAACTTTTTTAGATGCTTTGTTTGATAAAGACACCACTAGAGTTTTACGGGATCAGGCTGCTGAAGCTGCTTTAAAGCAGGCCCTAGAAGAAATTAACACTTTAAGAGCTGAAGAAGGTAAAAAAGCTATCGATTCAATCAATGAGCTTGAAGAAGGTCATGAGTATGGCGATATTCTTAATGCTCAATCTCAATCTATCGACTCAAGAGCTGGAGAATTATTAAAATCTAAAATTTTAATTCTTGAAGAAAGAATTGACTGTGGTGACTGTCTCCTCAATTTCGAAAGCCTTGAGATTTCTATTGATAATAGAAATCATGTTAT
>JAUHYH010000175.1 GCA_030426585.1 Bacteriovoracia bacterium | reverse complement strand
ATCAAAGAAAGAGAAACATAATCTTCACGAACAATTCGATGAATTTTTTTGTAGTTATATTCTCTTTTAATTGCAAGCGCATGTATGCATTCATTAAAATCAAATGAATCTACGTCAATACCCTGATTTCGAAGTAAGGGCATAGCCTTCTCGCAACTCCAAGTGTTTAGTAAACCTCCTGGAGTTTCTCTGGCAGGAACAACATCAACCAATAAAAAATGACTTGCCGAAAGTTCAAGCTGCTGGGGAAAGAGTTTTTTTACCGATTCCATATTGAGCTCATTCATTTCATCAATGAGTGAATTAATCTCGGCGTGCATTTTCTCCCAATACCCCCAAGATTTGTAAGAAAGTCTTCTCCAGCCAATCTCATCTAATAGTGCTGGCCCACAAATCTTAAAAAGTTCTGTACCTGAGCAATAATCAGCAGGGAAGATTGACTTTGCTCTATCGAGAACCTTTTTATCGTCTGGGTATATTTCAAAATACTGATCCCCGAGTCTCTTAAAGGCCATCACTCTTTTAGCCGTCCAGTGAATCCCATTTGTCATGACACTCCCACCATGGGCAAAGGCAGCCTTTATCCCATAAGGACGAAGCTCTAAATATCGATGAACAATAATCGATCCATAACTTTGACCAAAAACTCTCCACTTCTCAAACCCCAATTGTTCTCGAATTTCCTCTGCATCAAAAACGATTGAGCGTGCTCCATAAAGGGACATCTCTTTGATTGCCTTATTATTCACTTTCTTAAATGTCGGAAGCGGAGAAGAACAACCCGTTCCTCTTTGATCAATAAAAATAAAAGGTATCTTCTTATAGATTTTTGCTCTTTCTGGATTACTTAAAATATATTGGTGAAGCCCATGAGAATATCCCCCTGGTCCTCCATTAAAAAAAACTACTGGAGTTATATTTCTATTCTCGTAAGAAAAATTATAACCAAAGTAGAATACATTTAACTTTTTTGACTTTCTTGGCTTATACCAATCTTCAGGAACTGAAACATATCCGGAAATAGAGTCATCAGGTAATGAATCAATAAACTCCTGACATTCATCAGCTAAAAGGGGTTGGCTTAAGAGGAATAAAAGTAAAATAGTTAATATCTTCATAATTATAGTTCTCCAACGGCCTTAAAAAACCTCTCAAAGTCCGCAGGTGCAATCCCGATCTGAGCGTCAGGGATTTTTCCTTTAAAATAGCTGTACCATTCTCTGCGCTTGTATTCAAAGGTCATTGGCTTAGGTTGTGGTAAAACCCTCGTAAAATGCCGGAGAAGCTTCCAAGTCAATTCACTGCAATAGAGAGACTCGTCCCCCCATAAAAAACCTGCATCATAAGGCTTTCCTTCATATTTTTGCCGAAAAGCTTTCTTTAGATATCTAAAGTCTCCATTGGGTCTGACAACTCTTACCTTATGGTGCTTTTGTGTCTTTTTTAAAAATTCATTTAAAGTAACGGCCCTGACTTTTTGAAAAGCTTCTCCGACATAAACCTTGGGATGAGTTTGCAGAACAATTCCTATGTGTGAATATTCTGAATTGGTTTCACCTTCAATAAGATTACAAAGTCGGCAATGAAGAGGTTGCAATAATAAGTCTCCGACTTTGAACTTAAATGCATAAAGAGGACTAACGAATAAAAAAACTAATAAAGTTTTTGCCATCCAAGCACCATATTGAGTTCTTGAAGCATTTGAATTCCTTGAACGTTTTGATTCACAGGAAACCCAACTTCGAAAGCAAGTCGATCGCCAGTCTCAAACGAAAGATTTGTTCCAAGATAGAGATTGGTCCAGTTGCCTCCCTGACTATTAGGATCTGCAGTAGGGTTCATCGTTGGCATGATGGTTAAATCTTTTGCTGTCCCATCAACGTTGTCACGCCAAAACCAATTCAATCGCGCAGAAAAGCTTAACTCTTTATTGTAAGAATAAGCCCCCCAAACATTTAGATTAAAGTCATCTCCAAAAGTATAATCTTGATCATTTTCACCTAGTCGAGTTGTATAAAGAGCATCAGTACCAACGTTGTATTTTTTATTTTCACCCAAATACCATTGATAGGTTCCCCCTAGAGATAGATCCCAGGTTCCAGTTCCTACTTGCATAGGATAAGGAAGAAGGACTTCTCCCATTCCAGGAATATTGTCTTCAGCCTCGATATCTCCAGTTGGAATGCTAATTCCATACTTCAAAAGTGCGAGGCTATGGCCTGACTCTTCTTTCATTTTTTGAAGAACAAAAAGCTTGGTATCACCAAGTCCAGACACTCCCGTATCAAACTCCGCACTCGACATATTATTTCGAAGATCCATATTCTTAGAGATCACATTGATCATAGGCATAAGAGTAAACGTATCGTTTATCCCATACATCGCCCCAATCATCAGCATATCCATTGTCATTTCTTGAGGTTTAATATTTTGAGAATAATCAGAATCACTCAATTCTTCAGTTCCAGATCCAACACCATCCATCGCCATTCTCATAAGACGAACACTTAACATGAACTCGCCTTCTTTATGGACATGGTCTCCCATGACACCTATTGGAGCATGATTAATTGCTGAATGGTCAGCAAAGGCACTCGCACTTAATAACACCAACAATAACTTTATCATCTAAAAAAGCCTCCACCGAAGGGCCCCTTGCCCTTTCCTTTTTTACGTTTCTTTCCAGATCCAGGTGCTTGGCGAAAACCTTTCTGGCCCCCCATACCTGGCATACCGGGCATTCCAGGGAGTCCTCCCCCTTTCATCATGCCCATCATTCCAGACATCATTTCTTTCATCTGGACGAATTTCTTGATGAACTCATCAACATCTTTAACAGTTCTTCCTGAACCACGAGCAATTCTTTCTTTTCTAGAATCTTTAATTATTTTGTAATTCTTTCTTTCTTGTTTTGTCATGGAACCAATGATGACTTTCATTTTATCCATTTCTTCTTCGGCAGGAGAAAGATCACCCACTTGCCGAAGCATCCCCCCCATTCCTGGAATCATTTTTAAGAGTGACTCCATTGAACCAAGGTTTTTCATCATATTCATTTGTTTCATGAAGTCTTCGATGGTGAATTGATTCTTCTCCATCTTTTTCATCATAGCCTCAGCCTCTTTCTCGTCGATCGCTTCTTCAGCTTTTTCAACAAGAGTGAGGACATCTCCCATATCAAGAATTCTTTTTGCGAGCCTGTCAGGATGGAAAGGCTCAAGGTCTTTCATCTTCTCACCAACAGAAATATATCGAATTGGAACTTGAGTTACTTCACGAATCGAAAGCGCAGCACCTCCACGAGCATCAGAATCCATCTTGGAAAGAACAACTCCTGTAAGACCTATCTTTTCATGAAAAACTTTGGCGACATCAACAGCGACCTGTCCGGTCATCGCATCGGCTACCATCAAAACTTCTGGGTCTTTCACGGCATTCTTAACATCAACCAATTGCCCCATAAGGTCTTCGTCAACTTCAAGACGACCGGCCGTATCGATAAGCACCACTTCTTTACGAAGATTTTCAGCCTCTTTCATCCCCGCTTTAACAATTTCTGCAGGAGTCATCGAAAGGTCTGAGTCGAAAAAGTCAATATCAAGGTTTTTTGCATGAGTAAGAAGTTGATCCTTAGCAGCTGGTCTAAAGTTATCAGCAGGAATCAAGTAAACATCTTTCTTTTTTTTCTTTTTAAGAAAAAGGGCAAGCTTTCCAGTGAACGTTGTTTTACCAGCACCGTTAAGTCCGACAATAAGTAAGGGAAGAGGTCCTGGACGATCGAAGTTAATTTCTTCATGCTCGTTCCCCATAACCGCAGCCAGTTCATCGTGAACAATTTTTACAAACTGCTCGCCAGGGTTAACTCCACGAATAACTTTCTCCCCAAGCGCTTTTTCTTTAACATTATTGACAAAAGATTTTACCACTTTAAAGTTAACGTCTGCCTCAAGCAGGGCCGTTCGAACTTCTTTTAAAGTCTCTTCAATATTACTTTCAGCGATCTTTCCTTTCCCTTGGATATTTTTAAAAGCATCACTGAATTTTTCACTTAAGTTATCAAACATGTTTATTCCTAAAGTAACTCATTAACATTTTCTGGGGGACGACCAAGAACTGCTTTATCCCCAACAACAACGATAGGTCTTTCAATCAATCGAGGGTGAGCAGCTAAAGCCCGAAAAAGAATTTTTTCATTTGCTGATTCGAGACCAAGTTCCTTAAAAAGCTCTTCTTTTCTCCGAACCAAATCAAATACAGAAATACCAAGCTTACCAACGATCCCCTCCAGTTCATTCTCACTGGGGGCATTTTCCAAGTAGAGATGAATTTTGGGTTCAATCCCCTTCGAACGGATCAGCTCCAGAGTCTGACGGCTCTTTGAGCACCGTGGATTATGATAAATCTGCACTTTCATAGGGCTCAGATCTTACCAAGTTATCTCTCCTATGTTAATTAGTGCACCATGACTTTTAGCGCTAACCTCCAGCAAAAGATTGACCAGCTCAATACAGCTCGAACCCCTTTAAAATTAGGGTCCGTTCACTTTGAGTCCCCCTTGCTTCTCGCTCCCATGGCGAGTATCTGTAATTACCCTTTCAGGGTTCTAATGGAAAAATTAGGAGCTGGGGGAACTGTCAGTGAACTCATCTCAAGCCATGCCATCAAATATGGAAATGAGCGAACCCTAAACATGCTTCGGATTCATAAAGACGAAGTAAATGTTGGAATTCAAATCTTTGGCGAAGAAGCAGAGGACATGGCCTACGCCGCCAGAGTGTCTGAAGAATATAATCCGAAATTTATTGATATCAATATGGGCTGTCCGGTTCGAAAGGTTGTGACCAAAGGTGGAGGGTCCGCGCTTTTAAAAGACCCGGCGGCACTCGCTCCTTTTCTAAGACGAATAAAAAAAGAAATGACGGTTCCACTAACGATAAAAATCCGAATGGGTTGGGATGCTGACGGGATTAATGCCGATGAAATTATCAAGGTCGCTCATGATGAGGGGGTTGAGTTTGTCGCGATTCATGGAAGAACCAGGGCCCAGCAATACACAGGTACGGCCAACTGGGACTATATTGAAAAACTTGCTGTCGAATCTCCTCTCCCCTTAATCGGAAATGGAGATCTTCATAATCCTGAAAAGGTTAGGG
>JAUHYH010000011.1 GCA_030426585.1 Bacteriovoracia bacterium | reverse complement strand
CCCGGATTTATCATTAATAGAATTCTTATGCCGATGATAAATGAAGCTGCGTTTGCTCTTTATGAAAATGTCGCAACGGCTGAGGATATTGATACGGGAATGAAACTCGGAACTAACGTTCCGATGGGGCCATTAACTTTAGCCGATTTTATTGGCCTTGATACTTGTCTTGCGATCATGCAAGTTCTTCATGAGGGCTTCAAAGATGATAAGTACAGACCATGTCCACTTTTAGAGCAATATGTTTCTGAAGGAAGACTTGGAAAGAAAGTTGGTAAAGGCTTCTACGAATATTAGGAATCACTATGTTACTTGATGAAGAAAAAACTGAAATCCGTGATCTCTGCAAAAAGTTTTCAGATAACGAAGTTCATCCCCTTGCGATGGATATCGATAAGAACGGAGAGATTCCATCAGCGCTAGTGGGTAAGCTTGCTGAGAATGGTTTTTTAGGAGTTTTTGTACCAGAAGAATTCGGTGGTGCAGGAATGGATTATCTTGATTACTCCATTCTGGTTGAAGAACTTTCAAGAAACTGTGCTTCAACTGGAGTTTTGGTTTCTGCTCATAATTCACTTTGTGTTTGGCCGATTTTAAATTTTGGTACAGAAGAACAGAAAAAAGAATTTCTTCCTCGACTTGCGAGTGGGCAAGACATTGGTTGTTTTTGTTTGAGTGAACCCAATGCTGGTTCTGATGCGGGGTCGCTTACAACTTTTGCAGAAGATAAAGGGGACCATTGGGAAATTAATGGTGTAAAAAACTGGATCACGAATGGAAAAGAAGCCGGTGTTGCCATCGTTTTTGCAAAGACACAAAAGACCGATAATTATAAAGGGATTTCGGCCTTCATCGTTGATACGAAAACAGAAGGTTGGAATATTATAAAAATCGAAGAAAAGCTTGGGATCAAAGGGTCTTCAACGGCTCAAATCGCTCTTGATAAGGTTAAGGTTCCTAAAGGAAACCTTCTCGGTCAGCCTGAAAAAGGGTTTCGTGTGGCCATGGCGACCTTGGATGGGGGAAGAATTGGGATTGCTGCTCAAGCTCTAGGGATTGCTCAGGGAGCTTTCGACTACGCTAATAACTATACAAAAGAGCGGGTTCAATTTGGGGCCCCGTTAAATAAACTTCAAGGGGTTCAGTTCATTATTGCTGATATGAGTACTAAGATCAGCGCCTCAAGACTCCTTATCTACGATGCGAGTCATCGAAAAAACAAAGAAATGCAGTATTCATTAGAGTCTGCTCATGCCAAACTTTTCTCTGCGGAAACGGCCATGTGGGTAACGACTAAGGCCATTCAGCTTTGTGGGGGGAATGGGTATACCAAGGAGTATCCGGTAGAAAGGTTTTTCCGAGATGCTAAAATCACTGAGATTTATGAAGGAACCTCGGAGATTCAGCGAGTGGTGATCGCTGCGAACGTTGCAAAGCAATAAACAAATAAATAATTAATGAAAAAAATATTTAAGCTAGGAGCTAAACTCATGGCAAAAGCCAAAAAGAAAAAAACAACGAAGAAAAAGTCTACGAAGAAGAAGGCGAAAAAGACTGCGAAGAAGAAAAAAACAACTAAGAAGAAAGCCGTAAAAAAGAAAACTTCTAAGAAAAAAACAGCTAAGAAGAAAACGACTAAGAAAAAAGCTGCAAAGAAAAAGACGACTAAAAAGAAGGCTAAGAAAAAAGCCAAAAAAACGACAAAGAAGAAAGCCGTAAAAAAGAAAACAGCTAAGAAGAAAACGACTAAGAAAAAAGCTGCGAAGAAAAAGACTTCTTTTAAAAAGAAAGTAGAAAAGAAAGAGGCGAAAGCTCCAAAAAGTAAAAAAGAAACAACTTCAGCAAAAGCAAAGAAAGTTGACTCCAAAACCCAAATTGAGATCGATGAGATCACAGAAAATATTCAAGAAAAGATTGTTGATCTTAAAGAGTTCTTTTCTTGGAAAAGTATTGAAGATGCGATCTTCTCTTTAGAGCTTTTTGTTCCAGATTCCGATGAATGTATGGAGCCTGGTTGTGACAACATCAGAACAACAGGTCTTTTCTGCCGTTACCACTATATTGCGAACTGGAAAGACATCAATCAGAAAAAAGAAATTCTAAAAGAAGGGAAGCTTCAAAGTTATATCGAAGAACTGATTTCTAAATATCCTGAGAGCTATATTAAATCACTGGTTGATGATCTTAGAGATGATAGAGATTTCAATAAGATTCTTTCTGAACTCAATATTGTTGATACCGATGCTGAACTAGAAGAATACGAAAACATCGATGATAACGATGAGGATGATGATGACGTGGCCACAGAGACACGTGACTTTTCTCTGGGCGTTCGAATTTCTGACGATTAAATTGGGCTAAAAAGCACTCGTCTTCGGCGTTGCGAACTCTTTTTCAAACCTTGCGGTACTTCTCTCTGTACAGCTTCGGCTTAAAAAAGAGTTCGCGCCTTGAATCCAAGCACTTTTTAACCCAATTAGTGAAACAACATTTAAAATAATTTTTGATCCAATGGCATTCAGACGAATCGGGATGAATTCTAGTGATTGGAGATATCGGAGATAACCTCATCTCCGAACAGATTAAGTTCTTGTCTTCCTATAATCGCTGCAAGGATGCTTAGAATCCGACCAGGCTTTTCAACGGCGTGATACATAACACAGTCTTTATGAATCGTATGATGAGGATTGGCTTGATCCTCATGATTGCTCACAGGTTTAATCCCATTATTCACAAGACCTACGAGGTGACCGAGTTCATGAACAACCGTGGATTGCTCCACATATTTTTGCTGGAGGGGAGATCCTCCTACAGATTCAATAACGTCTTTAAAAATAAAAACGTAGTTTTCTCCCGTAAGGTGCAGGCCAATGATCTCAGGGTTTCCATTAAAGGTTCCCTTTAGATAGATAACATAGGTTTGAATTTCAAACTCTTGGAGCATAGGAGTTTTTATTTTTTCAGCGACTTCAACCAGTTCATTCGTGGTCCAAGTCGATTTTGATTGAGGGGAGATTTGTTTCATTTCAGAAAGTTCGTAAGGGACCGTGACTTTTCTCCCGTCGATGTGTTGAAAAAGAGAAATCATGCTCGCTTTTGTAATATCCCAAGTATTATTTTTTCCCAAGTTAACTGTGCCTGCGTAGGGTTCTGCCCCGACTTCATAAAAGACATTAATATTGAATGTGAAAGGACCGGGTTCAGTCGAAATTTGAACATTTTCGATTTGTTTTTGTTCAGGGGATAAGATAACTTCGTTATTTTCTGAACAAGCTAAGAGAAATAATATTATAAATAGTATTTTCATTAGTTACCTATTGCTGGCGATTTTTTTGATTCGCTTTCTATTGTTTTAGTTTTACTACTTCCAGTAGAATTATCAATCCATTCTTGTTCTGTTCTATATTCACCACGGCTTCTTAGTCGATAAAATAAGCATTCTTCAATCGGAGTATTCATATGATACCAAGTCCCATTCACTTTTACGGTTGAGAAAGCATGTCCGGGGTTACTCTCTGTAGGGCCTACTGCTGAAATTTTTGTCTCAAAGCCTAAAGCTTCGAGTAAGTCTTCATTGACTCTAGCAAACTCAGTACATTCACCAGCCTGAATTTTGTAAAGTTCAAAAAGACCATGCATTTTTCCGTGTGTCGCAACCGGGATAGTCCCATAAAAGTCTTTCTTGTTTATAAAATGACTGGAGAAGCAATTAACGACACAAGCCTGTTGGCACCGTGAAAGATTATTTCTTTTTATCTCCGATTTTAATTTTTCAAGTATTTTGCTTCTTATAACTTTGCCTTTTAAAGTTTCTTCTTTGTTTTCACATTTTAAGTCGAAGCGTGAAAACTCTCGATTCATTTCATAGGTCCAATGTGTGATATCATTCACTGTCTGAAAAAGATCTTCTCTTTCAGAAATGGGACATTTTGTTTTTGAGGTGATTTGTTTAAAGCATTTTCCCATAGCTGCTCCCCATTCAGGTAATACTCCCTGAGCACGCGCGTGAAATCCCATCATAAAGATGAGGTAGCTTAAGAAAATCTTCATAGTTTTCTTATCGGAAATGCACTTAATTTAATAAGTTTTCGAGTTTAAAAGGGTCTCAGCTTGAATATAAAGCTCTAAATCCTCTCGAGAGACTTTGTAATAGTACTTTTTACCCTTGTATTCATAATCAACCCAATCTCCGAAGTAAGGAATATCTTCCTCATTCAACAAATCCCTAAAAATGATTCCAAGGATATCAAGCATATCCTTTTTTTCTTTTTCAAAGTTTTTGGGGTTTTTATCTTGGTCAGTCAGGTCTTTAGAGAGAAAGACTGTTATTGGGGCCTCAGGGTCTTCAGTTTGGTTATTGAGCGAGAGTCCAATAAGAACTTCGTCTTTGCAAAAAAAGCCATAACAATAGAAAATTTTGTCTTCTAGCTTATACTTTTCTTTGAAGTATTCATTAAATGAGAGGGAAACCTGGTCAGACCACTGCTCAGGAAAGCGCTCTGACTTTTCATTTTCATATTTGCGAAATATCATGAAGGCGTTTTACAGGCCTGACAGCCTGATGGGAAGCTACGTTGCGTCAACAGAAGGAGATTAAATGGAAGTTTATATTTTGGATGGAAAAAGAACCCCGCAAGGCTCGTTCTTAGGGGCGCTCTCCACTGTGACTGCACCTAATCTTGGTGCAGCAGCCATTAGATCAGTCATTCAAAGTTCAGGCGTTTCACCTGAAGCGATTGAGCAAGTTTATATGGGACAAGTCATTCAAGCAGGAGTGGGGCAAGCTCCGGCAAGGCAAGCTGCTCTCTATGCGGAACTCCCAGAATCTGTTCCCTGTGTGACTGTGAATAAGGTTTGTGGCTCTGGAATGCAAGCGACCCTTGATGCTGCTAGAAATATTCTTGTCGACGGGAAGGATTTGGTTATTGCTGGTGGGATGGAGAATATGTCTTTAGCCCCCCACCTTTTTAACGCTCGAGTTGGAACAAAACTTGGTGAGCTTAAAACCAAAGATGCCATGGTTCATGATGGTCTCTGGGATCCCTATAGTAATCAACACATGGGAAGTTGTGCGGAAGAGTGTGTGAAAAAATATAATTTCTCGCGAGAAGAAATGGATAACTTCGCCATTGAATCTTTTAAAAGAGCCCAAAAAGCGATTGAAGAAAAGATTTTTGAATCTGAAATTGCGCCGGTAACGGTGAAGGGAAGAAAGGGAGATACTCTTGTTGATACTGATGAAGGTCCATTTAAAGCAAAATTCGATAAAATTCCAAGTTTGCGTCCTGCTTTTGATAAAGCAGGAGGAATCACAGCAGCTAACGCATCGACATTAAACGATGGTGCTGCGGCCCTAGTTCTTGGAAGTGCAAAATATAAAGACAAAGCAAAATTTAAAATTCTTGGTTGGGCCTCACATGCTCAAAACCCAACTTGGTTTACGACGGCCCCTAGTGAAGCGATTGCAAAAAATTTAAAAAACCTCAACCTTTCTATTTCAGATATTGATCTCTTTGAAATCAACGAAGCATTCGCGGCCGTGACAATGGCAGCGATGAAAGATCACAATATCCCGAGTGATAAAGTCAATATTTATGGCGGGGGGATTAGTTTAGGTCATCCCATTGGATGTAGTGGGGCCCGACTTATCGTGACTTTAATGAATGCTCTTGAGAGAACAGGCGGTAAACGAGGTCTAGCGTCTCTTTGTATTGGTGGAGGAGAAGCCTTAAGTATTGTGATCGAAAAAACCGCTTAAGATCTGCTCAGGTTTCGACGATTAGTAATCACAATGAGTACTGCAGTAAAGAAACCAGCCGCCACAAGGGGTGCTACCCAAAAAAAATCGGGTCTTCGTGTCCTTGAAGCAGGTGAAACACTATTCAAAGAAAAAGATCTAGCAAACTCTCTTTATATTATTCAAAAGGGACAGCTAAGACTTTTTAGACCGAAGGGTGATGGATTCGTTGAACTTGCAGTTCTAAGAGCAGGAGAAGTTCTTGGAGAAATGGCCTTCTTTGATGATGATGGTTCAGGAGGGCGTCGCTCTTGTTCAGCGGAAGCTCTTGTTAAAACAGAAATTATAGAAATCTCATTTGTTGCCTTTAGTAAAACTCTTGGAACTTTAAATCCATGGTTCAAAACAATTGTTACAACTCTTGCGAAACGTCTTAATCGTGCTAATGGAAGAATTAAAGAAATTGAATCGAACTCACTTGGTTATGATGCTGGGGGAGGGAAGTCTTATCGCTTTATAAAAGATAACGAACTTCTCAAAATTCTCTGTACACTTTACCTCGTCTATAATGCTCATGGGGAAAAAGATCCTAAGGGCGCCCATCTTATTAATAAACGAATGCTCCAACTGTACACAAAAGATATCTATAATATTATGGAAGTGAAGTTTGAAGCGATTATGCATATTCTGACTTCGTTGAATCTACTTGAAATAAGGAATGACCAAGAGGGATTACCATCAATCTTCGCTTTAAAAGAGATTGATTATCTTAAGTCATTATTTACATTCTATAATACTGAAAAGTTTCTAGCTGATGATAAAAAACTTTCAATATCAACGAAGAGTAAAATTTTTCTTGAAGAAATTTACTTTGCAATTGAAAGAGAAAGGGTGGAAGTTGAAGAACCCGAAACTAAGAACCCAACACCTTTTAAAATTGTTAATGTTTCAGAGATTGTTGCTGATTTCAAAAATAGAAATATGAATATTGGGATTGATAACCTTGAGGATGCTCAGGATGCAGGTATCGTTGGAGAAGCTTATCTTCTCGATGCTGAGAATGTTAAGCTTGAGGTGGACCCTGGAAAGCTTTCAAAGCTCCTTCCTATCATCAGATTCATGGATCTTTTCCAAAAATTGAACAAAGAGAAGAGAGAAAAGTAAAACTGTCAGGTAATGCGGATAGTTTTAAAGCTTTTTCTAGGAAAGACCGATTAGATCACAGATGAAAAATTTAATCTTGGCTTCACTTTTTTTAGCACTTTTTTCTTGTACTGATGACGAGTTCACTAAAACGACTACCGGTTCAAGTAAACAAATCTCTCCTGTTCAAGTAAAAGTCGAAGAAAAGTGTTCTAACTTTACACCACCACCTGTAGATATTTTACTTCTTACAGATAATACAGGAAGTGTTGGGTTTCTTAATGCTGATTTGAAAGGTGCAATTAGTTCAATTGTTTCTCAAGCGCAAAACTTTTTTGATTATAGAATTTACGTAGCTCCACTTGTTGGGAATTTTACAGAAACAAATTTTGAAAAAAGAAGCTACCAGATAATTCCGAGAGTTCCTCAAAACCTTCCATCAAGTGTAAATATTGTTGGAGTTAATGAGCTGGTAAGTCCTTATAGTTATAACACCAATAACGAAAAAGGATTTCAAAGAGCAATTGATCTTATCCAGGTTAACTCACATACCAGTGATCTTTGTCATGAGTATGGCTGGAACTTAGACCATATAGGGACTTCAAATGGTAAGCTGATTTGCCTTGATTCTTCATGTGGAGAAGATGGGTTTAGCTGTAGTACTTCAGGAACAAGTAATTTTTCTTATAATGGCGTAACTTACAAGTCCGTTGAAAATACTGACTATTATCGAGTTTGGAGAGATGGGGAAGATAACTCTCTTTATGGAAATGACTATGTTTTCAGAAAAGGAGCTCACTTAGCTGTGATCCTGATCTCAAATGGTGATGACAACGATAATCTTTATGATTATCAAGGGAACCCCATCGGAAGTTATTTTAACCAAAGAAAATCAGAGTTTCTTCAATTAAGAAATAACATCGAAGCTCCTCAGATTAGATTTCTTTCTGTCGTGAATCATAGTGAATGTGGTGCGACTGTTAGAGATCCAGGAAATCGTTACAAGGCAATGTCTGTTGCTTTATTAAATGATCAAGGAGTTTCTGCAACAGGGTCGACACCAGATAGTTTTGATCTTTGTCAGAATAACTTATCAACGATTTTTAATTCTATCGCTGTCGAAATTGAAAACTTCAAAAGAGGGCATACTTATAATTTTTGGCCACTCGGAAGTACTCTCGACTTCGATCCCAATAAACTTGTTATTACGAAGAAACCTTCAGGCCAAGTTCTGGCTAACGGTGATAGTAATAATGGATATACGTTTCTTCCTACTCCAGAGCAAAATAAAAATATAAGGGAAACTCCCCCTGTGTCTCAACTTATACCAGCAGAGTTAGAGAGTGGGTATTTTGTTCAACTTAACGGAGCGGCTAAGGTTACATATCCAGAATGTCTCGTTGTTAGAAAGACAGAATTTACAAAATATTTTGGCTATTTTGTTATTCAAGATAGAAAACCTGATCCAAGTTCTATTCAAGTTTTCCTTGACGGGGTTGCTTTACCACAAAGTTCAACTAATGGTTGGGAATATGTAGGATTTCAAGAAGGACAGAACCTTTTGGTTGAAAGTCCACAGAATCCGGTTCCAGTAGTTCCAAGCGACGAAATTTACACAGGTTATGTGATCAAGTTTAACGGAAGTGCGATTATAAGCAATGATTCTGGTCGTGACCTCCAAGTTCGCTACCTTCCAGCACCGTTCTAAAATTCAAAACCTACACTTAAACTCAGGAATAGATGTATCCCTATGATTTCTTTAAAGAAATAGGTTAAAATAAAATCGTCACACTTAAGAGGAAGAATCATGGAAGAGAAATGGTACTTTGTAGAGGACGGCGAGCGAAAAGGGCCTGTTGCTAAAAAAGACATTTTAAAACTTATCGAGTCAGGATCATTGTCAGATGAAAGTTACGTTTGGACAAAAGGTTTTGATGATTGGAAAAAAATTTCTGACTGTGAAGAGTTTGAAGCAGGTGCAGGAGTTGATATTACTTCTGATGAAACAGATACAGAAGTCATCAATGTTAATGATCATTCAGAAATAAATGAGTTAAAGGTTAACCGAGATAAAACGCTTCTAACTCTAGGAGCACTAGATCCAAATAAAAAAGTTGTTTATTTAAAAACTGGACTTGATCGTGGGGGAAAGGCTACTGAATATGGTCCTTATAACCTCGAGATGGTTAAGAAGTTATATAAGTCGAAGAGGATTAATGGGAAAACACTAGTTTTCTTTCCATCTTTAGACGTTTGGAGAGTTCTGGCGTCTTTTACTGACTTTGAGGAAATCTTTGAGGAGCTTCCTCCTGTCATTGAAGACAATGACAAGAGGGTCTGGGAAAGAAAACCATTTACGGCTCGATTGTTTTTTACAAATAATGATCAGTTTTTCGAAGGAATTTGCAGAGATATCTCACTTGGCGGAATGAAAGTTCTTATCGATAACTTACCGGTAGAACTTGGAGAGGAAATCTCTCTTAACGTTCATCCAGAAGAAGAAGGTCATCAATTTGTTGCGAAAGCTAAAATTGTTCGAATTTTAGATGACGATAATGGGTTTTCTTTACAGTTTGTAGACCTTTCAAAAGAAGCAAAATCTGCGATTAGTTCCTACCTCGCTACCCATTAAGCAGAGGAGTTCTAGGTGCACTTAGATTTTCAGGCCCAACCATTTGTTGCTGATCAAGGACAAACTCTTCATACCATTCGCTGTGAAAGAGGGAATGAGACAGCTTGTCTCTTTATTCATTCATTTGGTGAGTCTCATCAAAAACTCTTAGAAGAACCCTACATCATTGATTATATGAACCAGAATTCATCGGACTTTGTTTTTTTTGATTTGCTCGGTCATGGCTTGAGCAGTGGAAAGCGAGGATCAATCGATCATTTCTCCGAATATGTCGAGTGCTTAGAGGATTTGGTTAAAAATCTTTTAGAACACTATAAAAAAGTAAAAATTTTAACTTGGGGAAATAGCTGTTTGTTAGGTTTAGCTTTTTTTAAGAAATACTTCCTTTTAACAAATGAAAAAGTAGAAGAAATTCTTTTTGTTGACCCTTACTTTCATTCTAATAAAAAACTCCTTTCTTTTCTTTTCCAGGTTGATCTTCCAGAGGGAATGGAAGAGCTTTATGAGCTTAGAAGAGGCTCAGAAGAAGGGTTTGAAACAGAGACTCTAACTTGGAATTTCTGGAGACAATACTTAAAGGCGTTTGAGAGCATTGGAGAAGCACTTTATTTCGTTACCGTTCCAATAAAATTCATTGAAACAGGGCGGGAAGGCCGTGTTCAGAGGACAATTAGTGCTTTAAAAAAATTAATCATACACACTAAGTGTGATCATCTTTATCATAGAGGGAAGGAAGAAAAACATGAAACTCTTTAGCCTCTTATTTTTATTGGCCTGTAGTACGGCAAGCGACAAGATCACCTACCAAGGAAAAGTTTATTTTCAGGGAGGCCGCTACAAGATGGAAACTTGGGATGAGAAACTCGAGTACGAAAGAGTGAGTTGGTATTCTCAGTCTCACTTGGACTTCGATGTTTTTCTTGCTGAGATAAAAAAAGATTCTAAGTTCACTCAATGGTTTTCAGGAAGTGAGAAACAGTATCTAGGTGAATGTGATAAGCTCTACATCTCTATCAGTACGAGTAATTTTGGTCGGGTTATTACGGATGGGATGTATATGTCTCAAGTTGGAAAGAATAATTTTAAAGAAATAATAACTCCTCATTTTTTAGAGCATGTAAAACTCCATCCGGATTATATCAGCTGGAATCTTAATATGTATAAACCTCGATTATTATGTGGGGGGCAGACTGCCGACATTATAACAATCGATTTTCCAAGCTTTGAAACGATAAAAATTAAATTATGAGAATTCTTCTAGTTATTACTTTTTTTGTTTCTACTCAAGTCTTATCAAATGAATACGGAGTGGAATATTTTACAAAAATTTTTGGTCATGTTCATGATAAGCCTTATGAGCTTGCGGCCAGTGAAACGGCGATTGCTTGTGGTTTTCCGGTGAAGGTATTTGAAAAACAAGACCATAAGTATAAAGACTGGGTTTATGTGCAAACCGGAGATAAAAAAGGGTATATTGCTAAAAAGTATCTTTCAAAATCTAGACCAGAGTGTTTTCAGAAAAAATATAATCAATTTTATAATGATTTGGGGTTGAGCCTATCAGATCTCTATTATTGGGCAAGACTTTATGATCAGTATATTATTATAGATACTAAGCCATGATGAAGTTTTTAATACTCTTTATTCTTATTTCGACCAACACTTACTCTGACCCCACTGAAACAGAGATGGAGAAAAAAGTCGATCAAGTAGAACTTAATGAACTAAAAGATGTCCTTATTAAGGATAAGCTTTATGAAAATGCTGAAAAAAGAAAAAGAACATTAGAAAAAATTAAGAAAAACAGAAAAAAATTCACTAAAGCAAAGTCTTATTTCCCTTCAAGTTCTGATTTTTGGGAGGTTTCTTCTGAGTATTGGCTTGTAAAGAATGCTCCTTTGTTGAAATGGGACTTTGATAAACCTGTTTATGGAATTGGACTCCATTTAAAAAAAACGCTATTAAAGCTTGGGTTTGTTGAAAAAAATATCAAAATTATTTATAGCAAGAATGATGTTGTACCTCACTTTGCACTTCCTACTTCTAAAGAAAGCTATATTTTTGTTTTAAGTGTACCGTTTATAAAAGTAATGGATCTTTCTAAGGTTCAAATATCGATGCTTCTATTGGAAGATTTGCTACGGGTTAATGAACAGTACTTTATAGAAAACCTTAAAACTCAAAGTATTGTGAAAAAACTAGGAAAAGAGATTACTGAAAAAGATTTAAAGAACCGAATGAGAGAGTTTAATAATCTTATCAGTGATTATTCTGACGTCATTTTTAATAGAGGTTATACTTTCCAGCAACAGTTTGAAGTTACAAGAAAAATGAATGATTTATTAAAGCCTTACCCTGATTACTGGAATGCTTATTATCAACTTTGCCAGAAGCGAGATATCCTTACACGGGCCAATACTCAATATAAAAAATATATGAAGCTTTACCCATCACCGGTGATGCAGCTTTCTTGGCTAAAGCCTAAAGAACAAACTACAATTCCTTAAGTCATGAATTACTACCTTTTTAATTGGTTTTTACACTTTAGCTATGGCGTAATTATTTGCGGGCTTGGTGTCTTTTTCATTTTCTTATCAAATGGAACCTTTGATGATGTTTCAAGCTGGCTTTATTCATCTCGTAACTTTCTCTTAATAACAATCAAAGGTTTAGCACTTCTCACAACTTATAAAGTTATAGAATTTTATAAGAAAGGAGTTCGTCCTTTTGAGTATAAATCTGATGTTCATTCGATTCAGCAATTAGTGGTTTTTTTATTGCTTGCTTCTATTTTAAAGTTTTCTTTAATCACGGATAAATTGTTTGATATTGACTCTGTTGCTCATCTTGTAAGCTTATTTTCAGATTTTGCATTGTTTTTAATTTTAAGAAGATATTTTCGGAAGTTTTTTTGGTATGACTTGCTCTTGATTTCATTCACACAGGTTGTCGTTTATTTTGTGATATACCAAGAAAGTTTCTATTTAGGGCTGATAGGTATGGGTTTTTTCTTTTTCCTTTATCGTTTTTTAAACCGTCACCCCAGTATACAGATGGCATTGCTTTGTTCTCTTTCTGGAATGTTCATTTTTAATGAGCAGAATCACTCAAGACAAGAAGTTGTTTCCTATTACCTTTCTTTGTTTATAGGGTTTTTTATTTATAATTTCCTTCAAAGCCGCTTTCGTTTGAGAAGTACATCGGAACAGGATTCCTGATTCTCTTGGTCAATTACCGTGCGTTGAAGAATGACTAGGCTCTGGTAAAATAGAGTTTGGACAAAGTATCAAGATTTCAAAGGGTGAGTATGGATATTTTAGCGATTATTTGGGAATCAGGTTTAGTTGTTAAAGGAGTTTTAATTCTTTTACTTGTTCTTTCTATTCTTTCGTGGGGAATCGTTTTTCACTACCATAAGTTTTATAAAAAGATTCAAGACTTGAATACTGAGTTTCTTGCAATTTTTTTCAAAGATAGTATTTCAAGTTTTTCTTCATTGAATAGCTTGAATGATAAAACAGAGAAGTATAAAGATTCTCCTTTGTTTCATGTTTGGAATAATTTTTATAAAGAGCTTCGGAGAGTTAATGACAAAGTCGCCGAGGTTGAGAATTTAGACCTGGCAACTTACCTTGATAAAAATAATTACGATAATTTTGAAAGATCTCTTCTGAAGGGAAGCAATGAAGCGATAAAAGAAGTTGATCGCCATCGCTCAATGCTTGCAAGTATAGCAACAGTAACTCCGTTTGTTGGTCTCTTTGGTACTGTTTGGGGAATTATTAATTCTTTTAATGGTTTGGCTGCCGGAGGTGGAAGTATTGAAGCGGTTGCTCCTGGTATTGCAGAGGCCCTCGTCGCGACGGCAGTTGGTCTTTTTGCCGCGATTCCTGCAAGTTGGTTTTATAATATTTATTCCAAAAAGTTACAAAATTTAAAATTAGATATGAACTCTTTCGCTCAAGACTTGCTTAATTTTTTAAAGTACTACTCTATCCGCTAGGTGGTTCTCAATGGCTTTTAATATAGATAATGATGAAGAAGTAATTGCTGAAATTAATGTAACCCCTTTAGTTGATGTGATGCTTGTTTTACTAGTCATTTTTATGATTAGTGCCCCCCTAATGTTTAATGGAGTAGATGTTAAGCTTCCAAAAACAAAAAAAAATCAAGGTGTGAACCTTAAGAGCTCCCAGATCATTCTAAGCATTGGAAAGACTGGAGAGTTTTACCTCGATGAACAAAAAGTATTAATGTCTGAACTTGTCCCTTTTATTACGAAGCTTATGTCTGAAAAGAAAACTGAAAGTGTTTTTATTCGAGCCGATTATCGGGTTGTTTACGGTGAAGTTGCTAAAGCGATGGCCTACTTAAAAGCAAGTGGTATTACTCAGGTTTCATTAATTACTGAAATAGATGATAAATGATGACTCTCGATCTTCGAAAAAGTTTTGCTATTTCATTGAGCGCTCACGTTTTGATCGCGCTTCTTGCTGTTGGTTATCCAGCTCTTTATAAACTCATTACGAAAAAATCTTTGTTTGACTCAACACTAAGAAAAATACCTGAGGCAGTAAAAGTTGATCTTGTTGGAATGCCAACTTTAACAATGAAGGAATTGGAACAACTTCCTCGAATTGAAGCAGGAAAAATTGAATTAGAAAAACAAGTCTCAGCAACTGAACTTGAACAAAAAATAGAGAAATCCACTCCTAAAGTTGAAGCAAAAGAAGAAATTATTAAGAAAGATGATCCTGTCTTGCTCAAAAATGAAAAAGCGAAGACTAAAAAGAAAGATAAGAAAAAAACAGCTGCTTCAAAAAAGAAAACACAGAGTGCAACTAATACAAAAGAGAAGAAAAAAGCAGCACAAGATTTAGCTAACTTAATATTGATGGGAAATAAACTTTCAAAAGGTGAACTTGCAACAGGTGAGATCAACGAGATTGATCTCACTGAGCTTGATCGTTATGCTTTGAAGGTAAAACAAAAAATAAAGCCACATTGGAATCTTCCTAGCTTTTTATTAGACCTTGATTTACGTAGTCGAGTACGTATCTATATCAATAAGAAAGGTGAGTTGATCCGTATGTCATTAATTGAGAAAAGTGGAAACGAAGAGTATGATATTCGTGTTCGTAAAGCTATTGAGTTAGCAGAGCCATTCGATGCCCCTGATAAAAAAATTAGTGAAGCGATTGAAGATGGTGAACTTGTTTTAGTGTTTCCATTCTAGGAGTCTTATGAAGTTTTTAATTTTATTATTGATCAGTTCTACAACTTATGCCCAATACTCTGTTTCTGTTGGTAAAGCGAATGAAACAAAACAAGGGATCCTCTTGAATCCAGTTGGGTGTGATAATATTCCATCTTCAAAGAAAAAAGTTTATTCAGCTGCCATTTCTAAAGTAAACGAAGTTGTGAAAAATGATTTTCTATCGACACAAATTTGATATCACTTCTCGAGAGTCAAAAGTCGCAATCTCTCGAGTAAAAAGTTCTCAAAAACCTTTTATAAAAGAAGGTGTTACAAAGATTGTTGAAGTGAATTGTGATTCAGTTGAATCTGGCGGTCGAGTAACTTTGGCTCTTTATGATATGCTTCAAAATCGTTATATGGCGAATGCAACGGTGAATCTTTTAGCAGCTGATCTCCGATCAGCGACTCATCAAGCTGATGATACGCTTTATCGTGCTTTAACAGGAGGGCCTTCTGTTTTCACTTCAAAAGTGGCTTTTGTTTCCAATGAAAAATCGTCTTTAAGAAATAATATTAAAGAACTTTATATGATGGATTTCGATGGGTTTAATGTACGAAAGCTCACTTCTCATAGGGGGATTGTTCTCTCTCCGGCATTTTCTCCAGATAATACAAAGATTATCTATAGTTTAATTGAATCTCGAGTCAGCAGAACGAGAAACGTTGCCCTTTATGAGCTTGATCTTATAAGAAAGACAAAGAGGTTAATTTCTAACAAGAAAGGGATTAACTCCGGAGCGGTTTACACAGCCGATGGTTCAGGAATCTATTTAACTTTGAGTTTTGGAAAAAATTCAGACATTTATCATATGGATTTAAAAACAAAGGCTTTAAGAAAAGTTACTTCTCATTATGCTATTGATGTTGACCCCTCAATCAATCGGAATGGTTCGCTTTTAACTTTCCTTTCCAGTAGACAAGGGAAGGCTTCAATCTTCACAATGAACCCAGTTCTCCCTGAAGGGGGGAATGTGAAAAGAATCAGTTATGTAGGGAAGTTTAATGCGACTCCGCGGTTCTCTCCTGATGGTTCTGAGATTGTTTTTGCTTCATGGCTTGATAATTCTTTTGACCTCTTTAGACTCACTTCTTCAGGTCATTCCTTGGTGAGGTTGACTAAGAATTTTGGGTCCAATGAAGACCCCAGTTACTCACCAGATGGAAATTTCATCGTTTTCAGCTCTCAACGAGTGCTATCTAGGGTCAAGGCCGACCAAAATTTATACATTATGACGAGGGATGGAGAGATCCTTGGCCAACTAACTAACAACATTGGACAGTGCTCGACCCCAAGGTTCTCTAACTAATTGAAATTACTCTGAAAAAGTGTAAAAACTTCAGTACCTGATAAAAAAGATCTTGTAAAAATTATGCACAATGTTATACTAGCAAGGTAACGCTTTGCGTAAGCTTTTTAACCATTCATATTCTATCAGTGTCAAGGAGTTTTACTATGATCGAAAGAAACCTCAACGATTCAACAGGGAATCTAACCAAAGTTTCGACACTTCTGTTAAGCGATTTAAGAGAAGGTGTGTTCTTTAGCCGTCTTTCAGGATTCCTCAAGGATCACCTCAATGAAGACCAGGTTGAGGTCGCCTTGGTGTTTAACGATGAATCAACTCAGTTGATTGCGAGAGATGGAGAAATCGTTTCTGATTCAAAAATCCACGCTCGCGGAGAAGGTGCTGCAGGATACGTCACAAAAACAAAGAAAATTTATTACAGTAACTCAGTTCAAAGAGACCCACTCTTCTCAACTGATCTAAGAGATTCTCGGATTCATAGTGAACTTATCGTTCCTGTAATGATTGAAGGGAAGCCGATGGCTACAATTCACATTCAATCATTCGAGGAAGGAAGAAAGTTTGATGAGTCAGACGCTGCTAAGGTTAAAAGCTTTATCAATGATCATCACATCGCTTTATCAAATATGAACCTTTACCTTATGGCCAAGTTTCTTAATAGAGAACTTCTTAGCAAAATTAAAGAGCAAAACACTGGTGCTTCAGCTTTCTCAAGTGCTTCTCATGAAGAAGCTCGTGAAAAACTTGAAATCATCGGTCAAGACACAACTCTTTTACAAGCGCTTTCAATGGCAAAGAGAATTGCTTCACAAGATGTTCCTGTTCTTATTGAAGGGAAAGCGGGTGTAGGTAAAAGATTAATGGCAAGAAAGATTCATGAACTCAGTAATCGAAGAGGGATGCCTTGTCAGATTATTGAGTGTGCAACTCTTAACGAAGCCAATCTTGAAAGAGAAATCTTTGGACACCAATCTCAAAAAGGCGTTCTAGAGCTTAATAATAATGGAACTGTTATTTTCAATGATATTTCAGAACTAAGCCTGAGACTTCAAACAAGAATTTTAGACTTCTTATCAACTGGTCGAGTTAAAAGACTTGAGCATGATGAGCTTATCGCTCTTAACGTTCGAGTCGTCGTAACTTCTCAAAAACATCTTAGAGACCTTGTGGCCAATAAGAAGTTCAGAGGAGATCTTTTCTATCGACTGGCAACGGTTCAGATGAGTCTTCCAACTCTTAAAGAGCGTGGAGATGATATTAAAATTCTTGCAAATCACTTTTTAAATCTTGGAAAAGAATCTAAAAAATACTTAACTGAGCAAGCTGTTAATGAGCTCAAAGAACTCGATTGGGAAGGGAATGTTCTTGAGCTCAGAAACACGATGGAAAGAACCTATGCACTTTCAGATGGTAAATACATCGATAAGGTCGAGGTTGGTGATTTTAGTTTCTTCGAAGATAACAACGAAGCTGAGGCAAAAAAGAATCACGAATCAGAAGCTTTTGAACCCATTACAATCCAAGAAATCGAGAAAAGGCATATCTGCAAGACTCTTGAGCACTTGGGGGGTAACAAGACGAGAGCGGCTAAGTCTCTTGGTATTACCGTGAAGACACTTTACAACAAACTTCATAGCTACGGCTTAATTAGCAAAGATAACAACTAAAAACAGAATGCCGGGGTGCTTTGCGCCCCGCGTCTTCTTGATGAAGTTTGAGATTGAGAGTAAGATAAACCAGAAAAGTGAGGGCCCCAATAATGGCAAGAACAGCAACAAGATCAACAAAAGCTAAGAAATCAAAAAGCCTAAGCGCTGAACAAATTAAAGCGTTTAAAGCTTCTCAAGAAGTTACTAACTTCTATAGATTCATTCACGAGAATGATTTAAGACACGAGACAAAAATTCTTTTGGAAACAGTCCTCGGAAGTCTTAAGAAAAAAAGAAAAACAAGAACATTGCAGTAAGAGAGTCCCTCTTACTGCCAATCACGGAAGATTGCTATAAGACCAAATAAAAATCACAACATTTACGACGTCCTTTACGGATTTGTTCAGCTCACTCCTATAGAGTGGGAAATCATTCATAGCCCTTTTTTTCAAAGATTAAGATGGATCAAACAATTAGGTTTTTCCTTTTATTCTTATCCTGGGGCTGAACATTCTCGATTCGGTCATAGTATTGGGGTCCTTCATAACGCTCACTGCATTTTAAAGTCGATAGGTAAAGCCACAGATGATAGTGAAATCTTTGAAGGAAATCTCTCACGGCCCGAACTCATGCAACATCAGACGGTGAGAATTGCAGCCCTTTTACATGATATAGGGACATTTCCTTTTTCTCATACCGTTGAAAATTCTTATATTAAATATGCTGAAACAGCAGATAGTTCAGCCAACCGCTCTGATAATCATGAACACCTAGGTTCTTTTATTATCAAGCGGACGAAGCAGCCCAATGGTATTACCGCAATACTAGAAAAATACGGAATTGACCCTCAATTGATCTCTGATCTTGTCAAAGGAGTGGGACAAAGTGTTCTTATCAATCAAATTCTTCACTCAGAAATTGATTGTGATCGAATGGACTACCTTTTAAGAGATGCTCATTATACAGGCCTTCAGTATGGAACTTATGATCGAGATTATCTCCTTCATCATTTTGATACCTTTGATATCGCTGGCCAAGAGATTCTTGTCATTAAAGAAAAGGCCATTAATTGTATCCAAGATTTCTTGATTTCTCGTTTTGCTTGGTATTCGCAAGTTGTTCGTTCTGCACGAGGGGCGAAGTTCGATGCTATCGCAGAGGAACTTGCTTTTTACCTCCTGAAGAATCAAATGATTTATAGTTATGGAGAACTTCTAGAGTTTATTGAAAAAGATCCTCTGAAGTTTTTTGGCTATAATGATCATTATTTTTCGACTCGCCTTCTTGAGCTTTATCAATCTAAGGCCCTTTCGAACGTTCCAAGAATAGAAAGTATGACCCACGCCCTTTTGTTTGAAGTTTCTCCTCGAACAATTAAGGATGAAGCCTTTAAACAAAGAATTTTGGATCAAAACGATCATTCAGAAAATACCAAAATCCTTAAAAAGGCGAAAGACCGTTACCAAGAGATGCGTGAGTTCCTTCAAAAACAAGGAAAAGCGGAAGATTGGATTGTAGAAGATCTTCCAAAGAAGGATATTTACTTAGTGAAATCACATAAAAGAATCGTAAAAGATACAACGAAGGTTAATATTCTATTAGAACGTGACCCTGTGAAAATTCTTACTGAATCAGGGAACGTGCTACTGCTTTCAAACTTTGAGAATAACCTCGTAAGTAAGCTTCAAAGCAATTTCAATTTTATTCCCCATGTATTTTGTTCACAGTCAGCTTACGAGTCCTTAGAGGGAGGAGGATTTGTATAGAAATCTGGAGTAATTTTGTCGGAGCAGAATAACTTCCAACAGCTTTACTTTACTCTATTACTTTCGGTAAAATAAAAGAGACCAAGAGGGTGTAACGGACATGGATAGTCAGGTAAGTCAACAGGCGTTTAGAACACATTTTCAAAAGAATCAATCTTCTGTTTTTACTGATGATAAAAATCATCTTATCAAGTTGAGTGGATTAAACGTTCACATTAAAAATAAATCTATTCTTTCACAAGTTGATTTTGTTTTAAGAGAAGGTGAACTTGTTTTCGTCACAGGTGCTACGGGAGCAGGAAAAACCACCTTGCTAAATATTCTTTCAGGCGATTACTTTGGGTATGAAATCTCAGGTGAAATTGTTCGTAAAAAAGAAAGAAAAGCGAATCGGAAAATTTTTACGTCAAGAGTTTTTCAAGATCTTAAAGTTTTTAAAAATAAATCAGTTATTGAAAACCTAAATTTTTCATTTGATGAAATGATTTATCCTGAAAAGGTTAATTTTGATCAAGAGAGAGATGATTATCTCAAAATTTTTGGTATTTACGACTTAAGAAATAATAAAATTAGAAACACCAATGGTGGTGTTCATCAAAAAGTAGCAATTATTAGAGCGCTTCTTAGTAAGCCAGACATTATTGTTGCTGACGAGCCGACAAGTGCACTAGATAAAAAAAGTTCGATGCAAGTCTTCGATGTTTTAAACCACCTAAATGGACGTGAAAATATTACGATCATTTGGGCTACCCACAATCGAGACCTTGTTAAGAATTTTCATGGAAGAGTTGTGCATCTTGAAAATGGAAGGATTCTATATTCGGGGAAGACATGTTTTATTTAAAAGTATTTTGGGAAAGTCTTTGCAGTAATAAAGTTAATGGAGTCATTTTTGCGGCTCTAACGTTTAGTATTGTATACCTCATGAACAACGAGACTTCGATTCGATCAAATATTGCCCAGAAGTATATTCAGGATGATCAAAAGATTTACTTTCGTGCGACTGTTCCTGAAGCTGTTAATGCGACAAGCGTTGTTTTGAGAATGAGAAAACTCCCAGGAGTCTTAGGAGTTTATCAAGAAAAAGGAAGCGATCTAAAAGCAACGATTCAAAAAAATCTTGATGAAAATGGAATTTATATTCCTCGCTACTTACTTGATGAGGATATTAAAGTGATTGAGGTTGTCCTCAATAATGAAATTAGTAAAAAGAATCATGAGATGATTAAAAACTTTCTCGTGAAGTATATTGGAAATGATGAAACAGTGGTCTCTTCAATTCATTACCCTCCGGAAGATTCATTAAGAACATTCTTAGTTTCGTTCTTCCTGAAGTGGACAATCAAGATTCTAGGTGGCTTGCTTACGATTTTCTTTTGTTTTAGTTATTTTACATTTATTAAAACTGTCCTACAGCAATCTTATATTTATCAGAACTATCAAAGAAAAATGAATATTGCTTCCAAGTCACTCTTTACAGGAGTAATTTTAACTCTTGGGGTTTCTTATTTAGGTTTGGCTCTCTTTTTTGATGTTTCTTTTCTATCAATTCCAATTGCACTTGGATTTTTAGGATTGTTTTATTTTATTTTTTCTAAGGTCCTTCTTAAGGAAGTTCGCTACGAGATCAACTAAATGAAGTCAGTAGTTTTATCCTTATTATTTTTAATGAGTTTTGAGCTAGGTGCAAAACCGAAGGTGATGGGCACAGAGGATCTCAAAGATAAAATCTCTGTTTTTAGCTCTGATGTTATGCAAATCAAAGCTTCACTCCAGACTCTAGATAAGCAGCTTGATAATCAAAACCAAACTTATCTTCTTCAAGTAAAACAAGAGCAAAAATTAGAATCTGAAATAAATAAAATGAAGAAGGTTGCTACCAAAAATAAAGAAAAAATTCTTCTCAACCTTGAACAAATAAAAAAGAAGTATTATTCAGTGGTTTTAATTAAGCCAAGTGAAAAAAGTTTAGAAGAGAGCGTTCAGGAAAAAGTCATTTTAAAGGATTTATCTACAGAGAGTGTAATGCTTGAAGAACTTCTTGTTGAAAACAAAGCTTTAACAAATGTTTTAGGAGATCTTGAGGTTACATTAGCAGACCTAAGAGAAGAAAAAGATCAACTTTACTCAATTCTCAATGACCTCGAAAAAAGAAAAGGTGGGCTTCAAGAGAATTACTTTGAAAGCTTAGAGTCTAAGAAAAAGCTTGAGGCGGAATTGACTCGACAGAAGTTAGAAAGAATTGCTCAAGATAGTAAAGTGAATATATTTGAACTGGTTCCACCCTTTAAGAATTTTCAACGGCTCGAAGAGACGCCTCAGGGAATTAATTTTTATTTCGACTCGGACCGTCCGTTGCACAGTATTTCCTCAGGAAAAGTCGTTTATACGGGTCAATTAGCTAACTATGGGACAGTTATCATGATTAAGCATGACGGGGATTTGAGGAGTGTGATTCTGGGACCTTTTACATCAAAGGTTTCTCGAGGGGACATTCTTCAAAAAGGTCAGTTAATAGGTTATGCTTCTGTAAAAGGCTTAAAGGATCAAGAAAAGAAAATTTATATAGAGTTAAGAGAAAAAGAAACCCCTCTTATGACAGCTCAATACTTGAATCCTTCATATCGTCTTTAGGATAAATTATGAAAAAATGGATTGCGACCTTAGGCCTTATGGTCTTTTTATTTTCAGGTTATCAAGTTCTAGCGAATCAAGCTTCGACTTTTAAGGATTTAGAACTTTTTAATAAGGCCCTTTATTTAGTTCAGAAAAATTATTTTAAAGAGGTCGATACTTCAACCCTGATCAAAGGTGCTATTAGGGGAATGCTCGAAACACTAGATCCTCACTCCAACTTTTTAGATGAAGACCTCTTCGAAAGAATGAAAAATGATACAGAGGGCGAGTTTGGAGGAGTGGGAATTGAAGTTTCTTTTAAAGACGGTCTCCTGGTTATTATTACTGCAATCGATGATACTCCAGCCTTTAAAAAAGGGATCAAGTCCGGAGATAAAATTGTTGAGATCAACAAAGAAAATGCGGTTGGCTTAGCTTTATCAGAAGCGATTGAAAAAATGAAAGGTAAAGTTGGGGAAGTTCTTCATCTTGGAGTTCGAAGAGAAGGAAGCAACAAGATTCTTCATTTTTCTCTCAAGAGAGAGATTATTAAAATTAAACCAGTGAAGAGTGCCTTTATTAATGGTTACGGTTTTTTAAGATTAAGCCAGTTTCAAAGTAATTCAACGGATCATGTCTCTTTAGCTCTTCAGGAACTTGAAAAGAAACATAAGCTCAAAGGCATTATTTTAGACCTTCGCTCAAATCCAGGAGGACTCCTGAACGAAGCGGTGGGAGTTTCTTCCTTATTCCTTGAAAAAGGTGTGGTTGTTTCGACTGAATCGAGAGACCCCGAAGTGAAAGATATTCGGTATGTTAGAAAAACAGGTTTTAAAGACCTAGAAACTCCGCTTGCTGTTCTTGTTGATGGAGCTTCTGCCTCTGCTTCGGAAATTGTGGCAGGTGCCCTGCAAGACTATAAAAGAGCTCATATCCTAGGTGAAAAAAGTTTCGGAAAAGGAACAGTTCAAAGCGTAACTCCGATTGATAAGAAAATCGCTCTTAAGCTTACAATTTCACAGTACTTAACTCCTAAGAAAAGAAAAATTGATAGTATTGGAATTAAACCTGATCATGAGCTTAAAAAGTTGAAATCTCAAAAAAATATTGGTGGAGACTTTGCTAAGGATAAAGCAGTTCTAGAAGCAATTGCTTATATGAATAAAAAACCTAAGTTATAATGAACGAAAAATACGTTCCGGTTTCCTCTTTACTCAATGAAATTAAATATGATGTCGAAAACCGGTATCGATACGTTTATGTCCAAGGTGAGTTGGCCAATTGGACGCGATCAGCGGCAGGTCATTATTATTATAGCCTCAATGATGAAGAAGGAAGTCTAAGCGGAGCTCTTTTCAAGGGGGATGCTCGTCTAGTTAAGGATATTGCAAAACTTAAAGACGGTGAAAAGGTTTATATAGAAGGAAAAATCAGCGTTTACACTAAACGTTCTTCGGTTCAGATTATTGCAAAACGAATCATCCCTCAGAATCAAAAAGGTTCTTTAAAAGAAGAGTTTGAAAAAATAAAAAAGAAGCTTGCGGCTGAAGGTTTATTCGATCTTGAGAGAAAGAAAAAAATACCTTCTTTTCCCAAGAAAATTGCTGTTATTACATCGCCACACGGTGCAGCCGTACAAGATTTTATGAAAATTATCATGAGAAATAGCTTTAAGTATCATGTTGTTGTTATTCCAGCTGTTGTACAAGGTGATGGTTCTGAGAAATCCCTACTTGAGGCATTTAACAAAGCTCAAAACTTAGATGAAGTAGAGGTTATTGTCCTTACGAGAGGAGGAGGAAGTTTAGAAGATTTATGGAGTTTTAATAGTGAAAAGCTCGCTCGAGCAATTGCTGAATCTTCTGTTCCTGTAATAAGTGCTGTCGGGCATGAAATAAACTTTTCAATTTCTGATTTTGCTGCTGATTTAAGGTGTGAGACCCCTTCAGCTGCAGCTGAAATACTTTCTGCTCCTCAAATTCAATTCCATGAAAAATTTAAGAGTATCAGAAGACGGTTTGTACAAATCAGCGAGAATCTTTCAAAGGGAATCCGTTTACAGTTGAGTGAGTTGAATCCGAATAGAGTCTTAAGCTTGCTTTGGGGAGAGTTAAAAGATCGAAGAAAATCTTTCAATCAGTTGAATCCTAATAGGCTTATTAGTGCTGTTCAAACTCATGAAACTGCATACTACCTTGATGAATTGATTCAAAAAGTTTCATCATTTAGTCAGGAAAGTTTAAAACGAGATCAAAAAAGGATCGCAGTCGCGAAAGGAATGCTTGATAGTTTAAATCCGAAGAAGGTTTTAACTCGTGGTTATGCCTATCTCTCTCATAATAAACAGGTTGTTCCCTCGGTTAAAAACTTTAAAAAACTTAAAGATCAGCCGGTAAGCTTACATTTTTTTGATGGGACTGCTAAAATAAAACAAGTAGAAAAATGAAAAATATAATTGCAGTCATTCTCTTTTTTAGTGCTTTTGCGTTATCAGCGAAGCCTGTTCTAAAACCGGGGCATGTAACCTTCACGACATTAGACCTTGAGTTTTTGCCGCAAGATAATTCCTTATGGTGTGATGGTAAAAAGATTCCATTGTTTTTATTTTCCGAGAAAAAGGCATTTGTTTATCTTTCTGCAAGTTACTTCGCCCAGATCAAAAATTTTAAGTGCAAAACAGTCGGTAAGAAAAATAAAGTTCAATACTTTGATATAGCGATGGAGAGGTTTCCCTATAAGGAAGTTTTTCATGAATTAAAGGTAAACAAAAAGCGCGTTGAGCTGAGTAAGGAAGATCTTGATCGAGCGATTCGTGAGAAAGAATTACTTCAAAAAATTTATTCAAAATCAACAGGTGTTTTTCTGTTCGAAAAAAGTTTTAAACGACCGCTTAATAGCAAGCTGACAAGTATCTACGGAAACCGAAGAATCTTTAATAAAAATAAAAAAACTCAACATTTAGGTTATGACTTCAGGGCGCCTATCGGAACTCCCATACCAAGTTCAAATAAAGGGAAAGTTGTTTTGGCCCAAGATCTCTTTTTTTCTGGAAATACCGTCATTGTCGATCATGGTTTGGGAATCTTTACCATGTATGGGCATCTGAATGAAATCAAAGTCAAACAGGGTATGATGGTGGAAAAAGGTGAAATTGTTGGCCTCGCTGGAGCAACAGGACGTGTTACAGGCCCTCATTTGCATTGGGGCGTTAAAGTGCACGGTGAATGGGTTGACGGATTAGTTTTGGTAAAGGAAAGTGAAAAACACCTCAAAGAGGAAGAAAAACTGGCCAAACTAGTCTATGAGCAACCTAATAAAAACTGAAGTTTATCTACCAAAGAACTTTCATCTTTATCAGATACCTGAAATTTTTAATAAACCTTTTGAAATAAAAGAAGAGGTTTTTGAGCTCAATGAAGTTGATCCTTATAAGCTGTATGTGGTCATCGGTGATGATAGAGAAAAAGAAAAATTATCTAATGCAGTATTTTGGAATTCTCTTGGAGGAGCTCTGCTTTTTGAAAGTGAATATCAAAAGAAGTACTCAACTCTTGAATTAAAAATTTGGGATAATGTTGAAAAATCTTTATCAAATCTTGCTGAAAGACTAGCCGATTTTGAAAAGAAAACTGAAGGGCAAACACTCGTTGACCTAAGCAGTCTTTATCATTTTAATAATCACCTCCTTATGTATGACGGAGACGATGCCCCTTTTGATTATTTTCTAGATCAGATATCTTGGAAAGAGAGCAAGGCTAAAAAGCAAGAATTGGTGGTTTTAACAGATGTTACTCAAGGAGCATCTTTTAAAAAAGTTGATATTCCTGAAGTTAAAATTACCGAGTTTGCTTTAATGTATGCTCTTTATTTGAAAGATCTAGGCTCAATGAAAAGAAAGAAAACATTAAAAGATTCTTTAAAGCTGATAGAAGAATTTTTTAATAAGATGTCTGTTCCGATAGCTGTTTTCGACGAGTTTAATGATCTTGTTCTTCTTAATAAAAAATTTAGAGACTTAGAACTCATTACTGATGAAGTTTTAGGTTATAAAGATAATCAAACGCTTGATCAACAAGGGGAGCTTTTTACGGTTTCTGTGAAGAGTATTGTGGTTGAAGCTAAGGAATATCGAATATTCACTTTCCACAAAGGGGGGGAGAAGGCACAAAGTCTGATCCAAATGGAAGAGATGGGAGTGATTACAAGTTCAATCGCTCATGAACTCAACAATCCCATTGGTGGTGTTTTAACTGGTACCGAAGTGTTAACAAGCCTAGATTTTGGTATTTCACCGGATGGAGTTGAGATATTAAAAGAGATCCACAAGAGTTCAATTAGGTGTAGAAATCTGATTAAGACCTTCCTTGGTTTTGCTCGGCAAGAAATGAATAACGGGCATACGGGAGAAGTTGAAGATGCGATTGACCAGGCGCTTTCTTTCTTAAGAACACGTTTTATGGAGTTGGGTTTTAAACTTCAAATTGAGTATAAAGGAGAAGGGGAGTTTGAAATTCATAACCTCTCTCTTTGGACCATGATCTTTTATAGTTACTTTACAAGTATTTTGAACAATATTTCGAGAGAAAGTCTTGTTCAAGATATGAATATCTCTGAAGTCCTGCTGACGATTAAATTATCAAGTTCTTCAATCCAGCTGACTTCGGTGAGTTATGATCTTAGCAGAGTAGGAAGAGATCTCTCTCAATCTTCATTTTTTCAGCACTTACTTTCTTCAACTCATGTGGAACTTACTTCAAGCAATGAAGGGACTTTGTTCAATAAGACGAATTAAAAGTGGAAATCAGGGAAGTATTTTTCCCGGTTATTTTGAAAACATTCTTTGATAAATTCTTCAAAATACTTTGGATTGTGGAGCGGGATATCTTTTTTTGCTAAACAAGTTAAGTCTTCATTGTTCTCAAGGTAAGAATTGATAAATGAGAGGACCTGATTGTGTTCAGCATGAGGAAGGAACTTCTTCTTAGGTGTTTTCTTTACTTGAGATTTAATATACTGCTCTAATTTTCTTTCATGACCAGGGTACTTAAAAATAAGTTTCCCTCTGTAGGTAAGCTTCTTCTCGCTAAAAATGATGTATTGGTCATCAACAATATGGGGAGAAATAACAAAGTCCCAAGCAAGACTCGATTCATCCTTATATTTAAATCGTTTCTTTAAAACTTCGAGTGTTTGCTCTCTTTCTTCTTTAGGGATATTAAGGAAGTAGTCTTTGAATTGAACAAGTCCTTGGAAAAAATGCCCTACAATTTTGATTGTCACTCTTTGCCAATCAGACTCCAAGAAAGTCTCTATGTCTTCACGTTTCATTGTATTTGGATCATAGGGGATGAAGTTTAAGAGCACTCCTTGCTTTCCTTTAAAGGAAAATGTAAAGGCGTGACCCGAATCAAAAACTTTATTAAGGATATCCTTATTGAGCTCAGATTTTTTTATATGGATATGATCAAGTTCAAATTTATTTCTCGGATAATAGAGCTGGTTGATTTTTCTGATATCTTTTTCAATAAAAATATCAATGTAATGAAGCAATAGTTTTGCAGTTGAACGTGCATCTGATAAGGCTCGGTGGGCCCTTTCATGAGATATGTTAAAAAGTCTGCAAAGATGGGGAAGGTTTGAATTCATCATTTCAGGAATCAGATACTTCGTCATAACGTTCGTACAAAGAACCTTGTTTTTGAGAAGAGGTTTTTTGAGACGCTTCATAACACTATTTAAAAAAGGAATATCAAAGGACGTATTATGGGCAACGAGGATGTCATCGCCTATAAATTTAGTAATATCATCAATGACGTCTTCAATAACAGCTGAGTTTTTGATGTCATCTTGAGAAATAGAAGTTAGTTTTTGAACAAATTGTGGGATAGGTATTTCCGGGTTAATCAGAATTTCTTTTGTGTCCGTGATTTCAAGATTTCTTACTCGAACGAGACCAATTTCAATAATCTTATCATATTTAAGATTCCCTCCAGTAGTTTCAAGATCGATAACACAGAAGTTGAGGTCTTTCATTAATTCGAGACTTTCTTGGCTCATTACTTTACTAGCTCCAATAAAAAAACTTCGATAAGTTTTGAAAACTTATCAATAACTTTAGCCGCTTGAACTTTGACATCATCATGTGAGAGCTTTTCTTTTTTTATCCCAGAGCCATAATTTGTGATACAAGAAACACCAAGGATTTCGTAACCACAATGCTTGGCAACGATCGCCTCTGGTGCGGTACTCATTCCAACCATATCTCCACCAAGTTTATGAAAAGCTTTAATCTCGGCTGGACTCTCGTAGCTTGGGCCCATGACATGAAAATAAACACCTTCCTCAAGAGGGATATTGTTGTTTTTTGCGAGTGATTTCAATTTCTCTCTTAGCTCAGTAGAGTAGATTTCACTCATATCTGGAAAACGAGGTCCGAGTTCTTCGTTATTAGGTCCAACGAGGGGATTTTTTCCAGAGAAGTTGATTTGATCTTTAATCGCGACAAGGTCACCAGGGTGAAGATTTTCATGAAGTGATCCCGCAGCGTTTGTAAGGAGTAAAGTTTTTGCACCCATGAGTTTCAGGACTCGAATTGGTGTAGTGACTTCATCGTAGCTATGACCTTCGTAAGCATGAAGTCGTCCCTGCTGAAAACAGACCGTTATATCATTGACTTTAGTGAAGACCAGTTGCCCTTTATGCCCCGAAACAGAAGCTTGTTTAAAGCCTGGAATTTCATCATAGGGTACTTCTAATTTCTCTGAAAATTGATCGGCATAACCTCCAAGACCTGAACCTAAAACACATAAGACCTCTGGAGAAGAGTAACCTTTAGTCTTAAGTTTATTATCAAGGTAATCTTGGGCTTCTCTTAAAACTCTTATCATTTCAAGACTCTCTTAATAAGTTTAGGCCGCTGAACTTTTGAGGCCTTAATTGTAATAATTGAATTTAAGAAATCATTTTTAATTTTATTCGCAATCTTTTGCTGAGATTTATGGTGGTAGATCGTTAAGAGGGGATCACCTTTTTTTACTTTATCACCGATCTCACAATTGAAAATAAACCCAACAGAAAGATCAAGTTTATCGGAACTTTTCTTTCTTCCTCCTTTGAGGTCAATCAAACGCATTCCAATTTCTTTAGTTTTAAAAGAGTGGACATAGCCAGACTTTAAAGCTTTAACGACAGTCTTGGTTTTTGCGACAGGAAGTTTTTCAGGGTGATCAATCAAGCTACCATCTCCACCCTGAGAAGTGACAAGGTCACGGAAACATTTTAGAGCAGCTCCAGAGTTTAGAGCGGCCCAACATTTCTTTCGAGCTTCGGGAAGCGTCTTAGCTTTTCCACCGAGGAAAACCATTTGAGCAGCAAGTTCAATTGAAATATCTGTGAGGTCTTTTGGACCTTCTCCTCTCAGAGTCATAATACTTTCAATAATCTCTAGAGAATTACCAACATAGTTTCCAAGTGGTTGGTTCATATCAGTGATAAGAACTGTCGCCTTCTTTTTAAAGGCTTTTGCAGTTCGAATAATCGATCGGCCAAGATCTTCTGCTTGTTTTTGCTCGGCCATAAAAGCACCGTTACCAGTTTTGATGTCCATCACAATTCCATTGGCCCCTTC
>JAUHYH010000174.1 GCA_030426585.1 Bacteriovoracia bacterium | reverse complement strand
GTTTAAGGGTGTGGGATTATAGGGACAGTGGAGAGATTACCGATGGTGTAAAAAGATTAGACAGATTTCCCTCTCTATATAGAAGAGAGGGAGAGAAGAGATTAATAGACAACGAAATAAACGTGATACCGAGTCGCTGCTGAAATACAGTCCCCATCAATATCATCAGTACAATATTTCTCTTTAACGATATCAATATAGGCTTCATTCTCATTCAGAGTTTTAGCCAACTTCGCATTATCACTAAATTTGAGATACCCAATTTGACGACCTTTATAAACGAGCGCTCTTTTTTTAAGAGTTAGCCCAGGAATCACTTTTTTAACTTCATCAACCTGAGAATCCTCATCCCATTCAATAACGTGAGAGACAGAAACTTCGACAACACTTCCTCTTTTACGGGAGATCACATCTGATGTGTTCGGCCATCCTTGGTGAATTGTTCCGATGAAGAACTTCTCCTGAGAATAAGCCTTAGAACCACCCAAAACCACCAATAACATGATTAAAAACTTCATTTTAACTCCTTTAATAAGTACCTTCTTAGCAAGTACGAGACTGAGTGAAAAATGAAGATTTTGTTAAGGGCGTACTCTCACACGCCCTAGGACCAATTGATCTCGATTTGATCGTTTTTAAGCAGTTGAAATGACAAGACTTCACCAGGGAGAAGGGCGGAAATTCTCTTTTTATCGTAAGTCTCCAACTTCTTAAGCACACGGTACTTCTTGATTTCATTCCCTTCACAGATTCTTAAATCAAACCCATATTTCCGAACTTCTGGTCTTGAAAAAAGAATCGCCTGATGAGCCCCAGAGGCTTCCTTTTCAAATAAGTGCAAACAAAGAGGAACCATTCTTCGATTACGTTTTAACTTTTGGGTGAGTCGCTCTATTGAAGGATCATGAACGAGCTTAAGATATTGATGACACCAATCCTCTGTCCCCTCTAAGGGGCAAGCCACTTGAGAAGAGCAAGGGTAGGTGACCTTATATTCTTTTGATTGAAGTTTACCTCTCACTTCTAAGAGTCGGTGAAACACTTCTTTGGTCCCCGGTTCAATAAAAATAATCTTCCCTGGTTTCAATTGATCAATCAATTCCCAAAAATCATGAGAATCTAATTCATTAAAAGAGTTGGTAAAACAAAGCACGGGATCTTTTAAAATCGGAACATCAATAGAGGTTTTAAAATACTGAAAATTCACTTTGGGAGCATACTCTTTTAAAACCGCTCGCCCACTCTCTTGCATCAGTGATGAATTCTCAATCAAATAAAATGCATTCTTGTGATCTTTCAAGGCCATCGGCAAAGTTCCGGGCCCTGCTCCAAATTCAATCACAGGTGAATCATCAAGAACATCCGTTAAACGTTCAATGGCTTGCTTCACTCGAGGAAGGTTCGTAACATAAAAGTAATAAAGATAAGCCGAGACACTTTTTCGCGATTTATAAACATCGGTAATCTGATCACGATCAAGATTAAAAACTTCAATCAAATGGTTAATCTCGGAGAGCAACTCTCCTTCAGAAGAAAAATTATAAAGAGAGACCTTATCGATCTCATCTTTAGAAAGCATTTATCGAGACTCGATTCCTGTGTAGCTTCTTAGTTTGCTTCCCGTATAAATTTGACGAGGCCTACAAATCTTGAGATTTGGAGACTCAATCATTTCTTTCCATTGGGAAACCCAACCAGGAAGACGACCAAGAGCAAACATGACAGTAAACATATGAGTTGGAATACCTAAAGCTCTATAGATAATTCCAGAGTAGAAATCGACGTTCGGGTATAGCTTTCTTTCAACAAAGTACTCATCAGAAAGCGCCTGCTCTTCCAAACCTTTAGCGATATCAAGAATTGGATCTTGAACGCCTAATTTATTCAGAATTGTATCACAAGCTTTCTTAATGATTTTAGCTCTCGGATCAAAGTTTTTATAAACTCTATGACCAAATCCCATTAGACGGAATGGATCTGACTTATCCTTCGCTTTTCCAAGCCATTTTTTATAGTCCCCACCATCATTTTGAATTGCATCGAGCATCTCAATAACTTTTTGGTTAGCCCCACCATGAAGTGGTCCCCAAAGAGCATTGATCCCAGCTGAAACACTCGCGAAAAGGTTCGCCCGAGAAGACCCCACTACTCTTACTGTCGAAGCTGAACAATTCTGCTCATGATCCGCGTGAAGAATAAAAAGGACATCTAAAGCTCGAGCGATATCGTCATCCACTTTATCAAACATAAGATTCGTAAAATCTTGCGCGTAATTATACTTTCCGTTCGGAGTCCCCGTGGTTTTTCCTTTGCTATGCCGGTAGTTAGCGGCCGCAATGACTTTCATCGCTCCCATAACAAGAGGAATCACTTTTTCAGTATCAGCTTCAGTCAGTGTTCCTTTTTGTAGCTCTGGATAGAACGCAGAAAGGGCCACCATCGCTGAAGACACAACCGCCATGGGATGTGCCTCGGGAGGAAAGCTTGAAATAATATTTTTTACTTCAACCGGAATTGTACTGTATTCAGCAATCTTCGCTTTGAACCCACTTAATTGAGCAGAAGTCGGTAACTCTCCATTAATAAGAAGGTAAGCAACCTCTTCAAAATTAGACTTCTCAGCCAACTCTTCAATTCCATACCCTCGGTAACGAAGAATCCCTTCTCCCCCATTAATAAATGTAATTGAAGACTCGCAAGAACCTGTATTCACAAAACCATCGTCAACAGTGATCACCCCTGTTTCGGCCCGTAATTTACTAATATCTAACCCAACTTCATTTTCACTTCCTTTAATAATAGGAAGTTCAATTGTTTTTCCTTCGATTTCCAGCTTAGCGTTAGACATTAGGGCTCCTTAATATTTGGGTCTAATTAGATAATAATTACCGATGTTTAGAAAAGACAGCTAGAGCAATCCCTACCTATCAATTCATTTTCTTTTGCAGCCAAATCATAAACGAAAGTAGGCCTAACGTCCAAATTTAAGGGTTTGCGCCTCTTAGATTAGGAGACATTCACGCCCTCATTCTAACATTGGGACTTTTTAGCACTGGTAAAAGCGCACCACGCGACGAATTAAAATTATTTTCATTTACTTACATTCATTTCCTAACTTCTTAGGATCATTCAGTTGATTCTTTGCATAAGGATTTTTTTCTAAAACTGGAGCCTTTCTTGCAATTTTTACAAACAAAGCGAAACCCAGGACGGGTCCAATCAGTTTATAGCTCTCGTGCGAGAGTTGGAGGAGAACGTATGACAAGAACTAGCCATTTATTTCTAAAGTTAGCTGTATTCAACTTTATGTTGTCTCTATGCCTACTAACTTTGGACGCTCAAGCGCAGTATTACGGAAGTCCCCCCCCAGCCGATGATATCGTCTTGCCTCAACTTAATATCAACGTTTACGGTCAACAAGTGATTCCCCTCAGAGAGCTTGTTTCACAAAGACTCCGGCCTGGTCTGCTACAAGGAAAAAAACTAGAAAGAGTCATTGTTAGGGCCGCAGCAACTAGTTACCAAAGTCGGATTGCTCTTTTTATTAATGGACAGCAAGTCACTTCCGTAAGAAATATCAGCTACCAGCCTCAAAGACTTATTCTTGATGTCCCAACGAGCAGTTACTACAACCAAAATATTATAGGTCAAGACATAAGATCACTTGAACTTAGAGTTAGTGGTACTGTTCAAATCAAACGAATAGCTCTTAAAGTAGACGATCAGTTGGGCTCAGGACAAATTCTACGGGCCCATAATATTAGACTAGGAAGATGGGTCGGAGGAGCTGAACAAGTTGAACTCTCTCAGATTGTTAGAAGTCATAACCCTTACCAAGCAGTTTCAGAAATTAGAATCGTAGCTTCTTCTCAGAGCGCAAACTCTGTTCTTACGGTGCTTGCAAGAGGAGCGGGAAGAATCGATTCCATGCACTTAAACGGTAGAGGTTACTATAATACACCTTCACAAAAGTCGATTCGCGTCGGCGGCCGAACGCAACTCTCTGATATCAAACTCATGGTACGCGGTGATATTCAAATCCAATCAATCGAAGTTGTACTCAGCAATCGAGGTTGGTAAGTCCACTCAGTCTCCTGTGGGGTAGCGCCCCACAGGAGTTTTTGTTATCTTACCCCTATGAATCTGGGGACTACTCGCCAAGGCATTATCCACAAACGTTACAAACGCTTTCTCGCAGACGTTACTTTCGACGACGGAGAAAATACGACAATCTACGTTCCCAACACAGGAAGCATGAAAACTTGTTGGGGAGAAGGTTGGAAAATCGCTGCTCAATATCATGAAGGAACTTCTCGAAAATATCCCTATTCCCTAGAGATGACTCATAATGGAGAGAGTTGGATCGGAATCAATACGGGGCTGACAAACTCATTGGTTCAAGAAGCTCTAGAGAAAAAAATCATAAAAGAACTCAATCAATATGACGAGATTAAACCCGAGGTAAAAATTGGGAAGAGTCGTTTGGACTTCAAACTCTCCAAAAATAACCAAACATTTTATCTCGAAGTCAAAAATGTCACTCTTAGAAATGAAAACCAAGCTCAATTTCCTGACGCCGTTTCAACTCGAGGGCAAAAACACCTTAAAGAATTAATGGAGCTTCAAGAATCAGGAACGCCGTCTGGTCTTCTGTTCGTTGTCCAACGAGAAGACGTTGAATCCTTTGATGCGAAAGAATCTCTAGACCCTGAATACACCAAGCTCTTAAAAGCTGCCAAAGACTCAGGCGTCACCCTCCTTTGCTATCAATGCTCAATAAGCCCTAAGAAAATAGAAATCACTCACCCTTTACCCATCGAATTTTAATGGACGCAAAAGAAAGCCTTAAAATTTTATTGGATGATTGGAACAAAACGATCCAACTCAAATCTCATGTTTGTTTCTATGGAGGGAGTTTTAACCCGTGGCATGACGGACACAGCACTTGTCTCGGACTCGCTAAAAACTTCTATAAAATCAACCAGCTCGATGTGGATATTGTCATCACCATAGATAACAACCCCTGGAAAGAACAAAATCTTACCGATGCCGGGAAACTCGATCTTTATAAAAGAGTAAAGTCAGAGTCTAAGCACTCACTCATTTACCCGGGATTCCTTTTAGAGAACGAGCCCAACCCAACTTTTGACTGGGTATTAAGCTTCCAAAAAGAAACATCAAAAGATGTCGATCTGCTCATCGGTTTCGATAACTTTGAAAAA
>JAUHYH010000173.1 GCA_030426585.1 Bacteriovoracia bacterium | reverse complement strand
ATCAAAACCCTGCTAGTCCTTTTATTACTTCATCTCTTCAGCAGGAAGGAAACCGAAAGCTTGGTCTTTCTGCCAGAGAAACCATGAGAATTGCTCAAAGACTTTATGAAAACGGTCTTATCACTTATATGAGAACGGATTCACCGAATCTTTCAACTGAAGCGATCAGTGCTGCCCGCGATAGTATTGAAAAACTTTACGGAAAAGAGTTCTTAAGCAAAGAACCAAGACAGTTCAAAGCGAAATCAAAAGGCGCGCAAGAGGCCCACGAAGCAATTCGTCCAGCTGGCGGAGAGTTTAAGCATCCCGATGAAATTGGGATGAGTGGGAAAGAAAAAGCGCTTTATGATCTTATTTGGAAAAGAACTATGGCCACTCAAATGGAGCGGGCCCATAAGCGTGCGATGACTATTAAACTTTCTCATGGTGAGTATACTTTTACAGCGAATGGTTCACGAATTGTGTTCCCCGGTTTCTTAAGGGCCTATGTTGAAGGCTCAGATGATCCTGATACAGCTTTAGATGACAAAGACGTTATCCTTCCTGAAATGAAGTCAGGGGATAAACTTAAGGCCAATAATGTTGAAGCGAATGAGCATGAGACAAAACCACCAGCGAGATTTACGGAAGCTAGTCTGGTTCAAAGATTAGAAAAAGAAGGAATTGGTCGTCCTTCGACTTACGCCTCGATTATTGGGACTGTTCAGGAAAGAGGCTATGTTCGGAAAGAAGGTTCAGCGATGATCCCAACGTTTACAGGGATTGCTGTGGTTCAGTTTTTAGAAGATCATTTTGCTGGTTTTGTTGATTATAATTTTACGTCAGAAATGGAGAAAGCACTTGATGAGATCGCTGAGGGGAAGCAAGATTGGCTTGAATACCTGAAAGGTTTTTATCTAGGAGCGAAAGGTCTTCAGAAACAAGTTGAGAATAATGAAAAATCAATTAAACCTGAAGAGTCTCGTACGGTAAGGCTTCCACAGGTTAAAGATATTATTGATATTAAAGTTGGTCGCTATGGGCCTTATATTGTTCAGAAGAAAGGGAAGGAAGAGGTTCATGCCTCAATCCCTGAAGACATTGCGCCAGCCGATCTAAAGCCAGATGAAATCGATGAACTGGTCGAACTTTCTAAGAAAGGACCTGAGCCGCTTGGGGTTCATCCTGATTTCAAAGAAAATATTTACTGTCTGGTTGGGCGTTATGGGGCTTACCTACAATTAGGTGAAGTGACTGATGATAATCCTAAGCCAAGAAGAGCGAGCTTGATTGCTCCTTGGAATCCAAAAAACATCACACTTGAAGCGGCGATTGAACTGCTTAAACTTCCAAGAGAACTTGGAGATCATCCTGAAACGGGGAAGGTCATCAAGGCCAGCGTTGGTCGGTTTGGTCCTTATATTGTTCATGATGGTGACTACCGATCATTAAAGAAGGACAAAGACGACGTTCATGAAATCACATTGAAAAGGGCGATTGAGATCCTTGCCGAACCAAAGGTATCGTCTCGAGGAGCAAAGCTTTATAAGGAATTTGGGCGTCATCCGGAAACGAATAAGAAGTGCTCGATTTATGATGGGAAATACGGGCTTTTTATCAAATATGGGACCAAGAATGTGGGAATCCCAGATGATAAGCGGAAGCCAGAGATCATTGATAAATGGGAACTGAAGGACGTTGTAGAAGTTATTGATGCAGCGAAATAGGGGTTGACGGATAGAGTCGCTCATAATAATCTCAGCTCACTTTAAACCGTAATTTGAATAATCAAATAAAGAAGGTAACCAATGAAAAAAGACATCCACCCAGATTACAGAGATGTTGTCTTCCAAGACGTTTCTGCTGATTTCACTGTTTTAACGAAATCAACAATTAAGACTAACGATACAATTGAATTTGAAGGGCAAACTTACCCTTTATATAAAGTTGATATCTCTTCAGCTTCTCACCCTTTCTACACTGGAACTCAAAAGGTTCTCGATACAGAAGGAAGAGTGGAAAGATTCAAGAAGAAATACTCAAGAAGAAAGTAAGTTTAAATTACAGATACTTAAGAAGAAGCCTCCGCACGCCGGGGGCTTTTTTTTGGTCTTAATTTAGAGATCTCTAAATTAATATTCACGAAAATACTTCGCTACCGAAGTGATTTTAGCAGGGAGATCTGTCATTTTTACAGAAGTAGAGGAGATTGTTGACGCATTGCGCATTCTGGGCTATTTTCCCTCAAATTGGAGTGAACTATGCTTAAAATTATTGCCTTTATCCTAGGCCTCGGACTGCAGGTCCAAGCTTTTGCAGAGAAATACGTTTCTTTAAAGGATATAGTTCAAAATCCTCATCATCTTACTTTCACAGTAAGTTCAGCTAAGAATGTGAATAAAATGATCCAGGCTTACAGTCCTTTTATCGAAGCCAAGCAAAAACAAGTACCTATTACTCAACAATTTCGAATTGATTTTCTTTCAGGAGATAATATTCTCTTTTTAGCTTATGGTGACTTACTCCCTTTTAAAGACATGCGTGAGAAACATGGTTGGAAAGTAAGTAGGGAAGAGCATTTAAGAATTGGTTTTGGTTATAACGAATACGATAACTCAAAGATCGAAGATATGGATGAGTTGCCTAAAGTTACTCAAGGGGAAACTTTGAAAGTGAAAACGATTTCTTATGAACGAGGTGTGATCGTATTTAAGTTTGAAAGAGAAGATATTGAGTTCTTATTGTCTAATGCGAAGGGGCCTTGGCCAGGAGATGAAAAAGAAACAACTCTTGCAACATTACAAAAGACGGTTTCTGCAGGATTTGACATTAGCTGGAACGGAGCTGAATCAAAGCCAAGAGATCTCGAAGCAGAAAATCAAGAATTAGAAGAAAGACTTCAAAAAAGTAGAGAAGAATACGAAGCCCGAGAAAAGGCGAGGCAAGAACAGCAGGTTAAAGACTTTTTTGAATCAGTTGATAAACACTCAAAGCAAGCTAAAGAAAAGCTTCTTGAGCTTGGTGAAGAAGCGAAGAAATTTTGGGAAGACGTATTTTCTTCAAACAAAGATAAGAAGAAACAAGACTAAGCGGCAAATTTATTGTCAGGCCAGAAATCGCGGGCCTCTTCCAGCAGACGGACAACCTTATCATCCATCTTCTGTTCTTTAAGGCTATCGATTAAAATTTGAAAGCATTCAGGGGTTCGTGATTCACTTCTAAAGATTTCAAGTCCACTTTGAACTCTCATATTGTCATTGAGTTGATCAAATTCAGCATAAAACGCTGCAATTTTATAATCATCACTCTTCATATCATCAACATCAAACTTCTTAAGAAATTTTCTGGCTTCTTCAAATTCACCAATCTTATAGAGCTCAATAATAATGGCCCTTAAGTATTTCGACGCCCTTTGAGAAACCGTTGTCAGCCATTGGAAATGTTCAAGAGCACGTTCGAGTTCTTGCTCAGCGATAAAGTGTTTCGCTGTTACGAACAGACCTGCATTGAGATAATTGGTTAGTACCCCTTCTCTTACTTCGATTTCTTTATAGATGAGATAAAACTCTTCCATATCTTCAAAGCTAGAAGTTTCGACACAAAGTCTGATAACATTGCAGAGTCTTTCTTGGTTAGAAGGGAAATATCTTGTGATATTTTTTGCCACAGAGTAAGCATCATTTGTTCTACTGAGTTCATTATAAAGGTTATAAAGACCGAGCAAACATTTGAAATGAATCTTGTTATAAGAAAGACCTTTGTTATAATCTTTTTCAGCTTGTTCTGTCTCGTTAAGAAAAAACATTGCTTGGCCATGGTAAAACAATGCGAGTGATGGTTTTTTTGTACAGCTAATGGCAGCTTCAAATTCATTCTTTGCTTCTTCAAATTTTCCATCAAACAAATACTCTTTTCCTGACTGGATATATTTTAGATAATCAGAAGGAAAGTTCTTTTCAAGAATTGCGACTGAAAGAATTCTTTGGAGAGTGTCAACATTATAAGGTTTAAGAATATATGAATCGACATCTTCTTCTGCCGCTTTTGCAACAACAGTTTGGCTTGCATTAGAAGTAATAAGAGTTAAAACCAGTTTTTTCATTTCGGGATATTTCTTTCTTATGTCTTGAAAGAAAACAAAACCAGAACTTCCGCCAATATAATAATCTGAAATAACGAGTTGTGGCCGTTTTTCTTCAAAAACTTCCATCGCTTCATCGTAATGGGTGACTGAGTGAATTCGACGAGTCTCAGCTCCAAGGTCAACAAGAACCTTGATGAGACTTCTTTTTGTCGATCCGCTTTTATCAACAATTAGAACATCGTTCTCTTTGAGAAAACCTTCTAATTGTTTTTGTTTCTCTTCAGTCATTACTTATTATTGTCCTTTTGCCAATTTCATAAAACGATTTATATGGTTTTGCCTTTGAGCATAAATATCAATAAATTGATTTCTCTCTTGCTCATAATCACTATCAAGGGTGAAGTAATAAACAACATCACCATTATCACTAGGGGTAAGACCATTGATCTTCCCTTTTAATTTAAATTTATAACTTTCGGTAGAGTATTTGATGTCTATAAAAATAGTCATGAGATCAATTGTTTCAACATCAAACTCAGATGATATGACACAGAATTCTTCTTCATCCCATTCAACGAGGGTAGCTTCAAAGGTTTTTACAAGATTATCAACTTGAAAGGACATGCTAATGACGACAGATGGGGCTTCGGTCATCTCTTCAAAGTCTTCACCTGGTGTTTGTTGTACCAGGGGTTCTTCTGTTTTTTTAGTTTTCTTCTTTTCATGAGGTGAAAAAATTAGACCTTCCGCATTGTTCTGTTCATCTTCCGCTTTCATCTCTGCTCCCGCTCCTTCCAACATGTCATTGAATTCTTTTGTATGGTCTTTGCCCGTCAAAGGTTTTTTATTAATAGAGCTTGTCCTTCCTTTTCCTTGGAGGTTACCACCCAGATCATCAGTTCCGGCTTTACCTTCGAGGTTCCCACTTGATCGATCAGTACTCGCTTTACCTTCGAGGTTCCCACCGAGATCATCCGTACTCGCTTTACCTTCGAGGTTCCCATTTGATCGATCAGTACTCGCTTTTCCTTCTAGATTCCCACCCAGATCATCAGTACTCGCTTTACCTTCGAGGTTCCCATTTGATCGATCAGTACTCGCTTTTCCTTCTAGATTCCCACCTAGATCATCAGTCCCGGCTTTACCTTCGAGGTTACCATTTGATCGATCAG
>JAUHYH010000287.1 GCA_030426585.1 Bacteriovoracia bacterium | reverse complement strand
AAGAGCGTCAATCCCTGTTTTTAATCGAGAATGGATATCCGCAAAGAGAAACTCTCCCCAAAAGATTTTTTCTGTTAATTGTCTATTAAACACCTCGAATGAATTATCAAACGAAGGAAGACCATGCATCCCAGGAAAAAGTTCGAGATCACTTAAAAAATGGTGATGAATCACGGCCAACACTTTGGGTTCTTTGATAAGCCCTGCCGATTTCATATGATAAATATAGGAGTTTGCTCTTTCAATGGCATCATCTTCTCTTTGAATTCTTCTCAAAGTTTGTCTTTGATCATTAATTAACTCTAAAAGTGAAACCGATTCTCCACTTTTTATCTCTCGCCCAATCTCCTCGAGACCAAGAGTTTTCTTACTAATTGCCTTTGAAGAAATTTGTGTCGAATACACATCTTTTAAAAATTCATTTAATTTCGAAAAAACAACTTCTGACTGATTAAAAACACTTTGATCGTAATACTTCTTTAAAGCTCTTAGCTTCGCCCGGCTCATTTTAGAGGTAACCTTGTCTGGCCCTCTTGGGTTTGAATTTAGAAGAAAAGAGTCACTGAGTTGGGTATTGAGAAGGTACCACTCTAAAACATCAGACTCTTCAGCATTTTCTGCGAGCTTGGCAAGTTCCTCATAGGAGCTTTTTAGTTTTTTAGATTGTAAGCGTTTTATTGTCCCCGCTAGGTATAAAGGGCAATGCTGAGCACTGGCCAATGAAACAAAAAATAAGAAGAATAAAATTATTTTCATTTTCTATGATTCAGTTTTAAATTCTTTCCCATCAAACTTAAATACTACCTCTTTTTCATCATACTTCGTTCTCAAATTCACAGGACGCTTCCAGATGAAAAAGAGATTTCTCATTGTCTCTTGAGCAAACTGAGCATCGAGATCAATTCCGTCATGCCGGTGATCAATCAGAAGTTCTGCGCGGTTCTCAAAGTTAGCATCCACAACTTCAATCACAGGAGAACCAAAGTTCGTCAGCTGAGTGAGGAGCTTCTGCTTAATGGCCTCGAAATCACGTGCATCTATTTCAAACTGTTCGGTTCGAGGGTTAAATTTATAAGTGAAGATTTTTTGCCGGATACAAAATTCCTGAGTAAGAAACTC
>JAUHYH010000010.1 GCA_030426585.1 Bacteriovoracia bacterium | reverse complement strand
CAAACAATAGCTTTATCAGGGTCGTGAATTCAAATCCACTTTTATCGCCGATCTATACCAGTTTTTCGGTCACCAACACACCGAGTCGGGATCTGAATTATAGTGATATTGTTAACTTCTACTTCAGAAAAGCTGATGATATTCAGTTACTTACAACCGTTTTATTTGATCTTCTTAAAAGCTTTTCATCTCAGAACAATATCGAAATTAATTTGTAATCTCCCCCCCTGTTTTATAAAATCGCCACCATGATCGGGGAGCAGCTAAATTCCTTAAATTACAAGGAAAATTCATTATTTATCGAAGATAAATCCCTTAAGCGAGAAATCAATTCACTTAAACTAGGACTAACCCTTAAGCGAAGTGAACAGAACGCGGGCCTTACGATAAACCCACTCGGTGAAAGTCGCTATGAAATTCTTAAATCTGGCCAAAGACACTTTCTTCAAAAAAAAGAACTGATTCAGCTATTAGAAAACATCGCTGAAACTCAAAAAAATCAAGATCAAATTAAAAAGTCGCAGAAAAATATTAATAGCATCCTAAAAGGTAAGCTTAAAAAAAATAATATAAAACGTTTTTTTAAAAACTCTACTGAATACTATCAAGACGTTATTAAAACACTTATCCAATCTGAAAAAATTGAAGACCTTCCCTGGAAGCTCTCAAAACTTAAAGTTTTTAAGTCGTATCATTCTTTTATTACAATCTCATTACAAAAGGGGAGTTCTAAATCTCTTATTTGTGATCTAGGAAAATCAAATCGGTTAAAAAAGTATTATTTTGATTCTAGAGAATTCAATAATATTTTCAACGCTATAAGAAAGTCTAAGAGTTCTTATTTTTACGAACATAAGATTATTTCGAAGAGTTTAAAGTTAGTTGGTTGTTTCCTTGCAAAAACATTTACTTTAAAAACCCACAACCTTATCGTTATCATTTCTAAAGATGATTTTATTCCACCCTCAGATGGTGAGTCTAAAATTTTCAATGAATTTTCAATGGCAATTGAAAAAGCGCTTCAGTTTATAGAGCTAAAAAATATTATTTTTTCCGACTTGCACCTATACCTGTCGACTCTCTACCAACTTGATTACTATATTGCGATCATGGATCAAAACCTTCTTGTCGCCGGAAATACCGAGAATGCTCGCTTTGATAAATCTTTCACTCAAAGCTGGTCAAATTTAGAAATACAATACTCAAATTCCTCAAATCGATTCACCTCAACTGATCTTTTTCACTATCAAAGAATTAAGCTTCTTGGTGAATTATTTAATATTCTAAAGCATGAATTGAGTAATCCTATTTTTGGTATGAAAATGAGCCTCGACCTCTTGATGACTGAAAGTATAGAGGATGATCCGAAAGAAATTCTAGAACAAATCAAAGACTCTGCCGATAGATCCTTGGAAATCTTGAATAGCATGACTGATATTTTTTCAAATGAGAAAAAAGAAGTTACCCGTAGTATCGATGAGATCCTTTCTAAGGTCTATACTCTTTGTAAGTCAGAACTTAAATTAATCAACTTTCAAATTCTTTATGCAGAAGATTCACATAAAGATGTCAAAGTTAAATCAAATATGACCTTTCTCACCCAGGTTCTTTTTAATTTACTCATAAATGCGACTCAAGAACTTAAAAAGGCTCATGAAAATCCTCGTAATAGAAAAATTGTCTTAAGCCCAGTTGTTAACGATAATTATGTTGAAATCCTTATAACTGATAATGGAAGAGGTATACCCGAGTCAGAACAAGACAAAATATTTCAACTTTTTTATAGTCAGAAATCCACCGGTAACGGAATCGGACTTCCTCTCTCAAGGGCACTGGCTCAAAAACTTGGGGGAGACCTTTTGCTTCAAAGCTCTGAACCAGGATCAACCACCTTTATATTACTTGTGCCTATTTGCTCGGAGGATGAATGAAGGTTCTTATTATTGAGGACGAAATACTCATCTTAAAATCTCTTAAAATGGTTTTCGAGAAGCTTGGCAATAACGTTGATACTGCAACCCTGGGTCGCCAGGCATTAGAACTAATTCTCAATAACGATTATGACCTAATCATTACCGATCTGATGCTTAATGATATTAGTGGCTTTGATATTCTGGAGGGCTCACTTAAGAAGTACAAAAGAGATGAGCTTCCGTCGCGGTTTGTCATCATGAGTGCCTATAGCTCTGATCAAATTACTGGAAGAGCAAGGGAATACAACTGCTTATTTCTGAGCAAGCCCTTTGATAATATTCACAAAACAGTAGATGATATTGTTAGTAGGTTCAAGTAATGAAAATCAAAAATCTCGGCATCGTATTAAGGCCAATTAAAAACTCTAAATTCCAAACAATGTTAGGCCATCTAACTACTTGGTTGATGCGAAGGAAGGTAAATATTTACTTCTTAAGTAGTGAAGAAGCTCGACTTAAGAAGATATTATCATCTAGTCAATTTTCAAAACTAAACTTTGTTGATTTTAAAGCTCTTTCAAGCCTTGATGCAATTCTTACTCTTGGTGGTGATGGAACGTTGATTGGTCTTTGTCGAAACTTAAAAAAATCCAAAACTCCTATCATTGGTGTTAATTGGGGAAAGCTTGGTTTTATCACTGAGTTTAGTGCCCAAGAAATGTTCGATAGTTTAGAAAACATTTTAAAAGGGAAGTACCAAACAACACAGAGAAGACTTTTTAGAGTCAGTATTAAAAAAGATGAAAAAACAATTTTTCAATCTAAGTTTGTAAATGATGTTGTTATCAGTAAATCCATGATTGCAAGAATGTTCCAACTCAATGTCGATTGTGGCGAAGATATGAATTTTGCCATCGCAGGCGATGGGCTCATTCTAAGTTCACCCATGGGATCAACGGCTTACTCCCTCGCGGCAGGCGGTCCCATTGTTCACCCTGCAGTTCCTGGAATTATTGTTACCCCCATTTGCCCACATGGATTAACCCATAGACCAATGGTGATCCCACAAGAGTCCCTAATCAAGGTTAGTCTTCAAAGTAAAGAAGAAGAGATTGCAATAACGGTCGATGGTCAACTTTCGAGACCTTTAAAATTCAATGAAACACTTTATGTAGAAAAGGACACTCGTCGTAGCCTTTGTTTCATTGTTAATCCTGATAAAAGTTATTTTCATACCCTAAAAGATAAACTCATGCTTAACCGGAGATCTATCTAGTGATGAAGGAAAACATTAAACTCACTCAACTGAATCTCAATAACTTCGCAACTTTTGATCGGCAAACAGTTAACTTTAATGACGGACTGAATATTATTGTCGGAGAGACCGGTTCTGGGAAAAGTCTTATCTTTGATGCCCTCCAAATTGTTTTAGGACAACGAGCTGATAAAAATCTGGTACGCTCTAATACTGAATTTGCAACAATTGAAGCCGTTTTTGACTCAAGGGGAGAGCATGTCCATGAATTTCTTCATGAAATTGGATATCCTTGTGAAGACAATGAAATTGTTCTTAAAAGAATTGTTTACTCTAATGGTAAAACTAAATCTTTTATTAATTTCCAACAATGTAATCTTAAAACTCTCCAACGTTTTTCCAGTCGTTATATTGACCTCGTCGGACAATTTGAAAACCAAAAGCTTCTTTCATCAAAATATCAATTAAAGCTTCTTGATATCTATTCGGGAAACACAGCTGATCTCATTAAATATCAAGCTGACTATAACCAATATGGTGAGTTTATACAGAAAAAGAAGGAGCTAGAAGATAAAAAGTCTCAACGCGATCAAAGACTTGATTATCTCAATTTTCAAATTAAAGAAATTGAAGAAGTTTCTCCCTCTGCCGAAGAAGAGTCTGAGTTAATTCAAAAAAAGGCATCTCTACTTAATATAAGCGAAGATGAAAAAACTCTTGAAAAATTCAAGGCGATTTTTTTTGATGAAGATAATTCTCTTTTATCTCAAATTTCTACGGTCCTCAAAATGGCGAAAAATAACGAAAGAATTATTTCTCCTGAGATCGTAGCGAATCTTGAACAAGCCTCCTCACTCTTGGATGATGCGAGTTACCATATTTCAAATATTAATCTTGATGACACTGAAGAAAACCTAGAGGATATCATCGACAGACTAGATCGTTTTCAAAAACTGAAAAGAAAGTTTTCATGTGAAATTGATGAAATTGTTTCCTTGCTTGAAACCTTTAGTGAAGAAAAGACTGAGCTCGAAAACCTTTCTCAAAAACTTGATGAAATTAACTCTGGGCTCGAGACAATACTCAACAAACTTCAGATTGCTTCGTCAAAACTTTCTGCGAGCCGTTTAAAGAACTCTAAGACACTCGCAAAGAATTTAACTACAGCTATTCAAGCCCTCAATATGAAGGGGGCTCAAATTAAAATTGAGCTTTCAAAAATGGAAGAGTTTGGAAAATACGGAAACGATAAAGTCATTATTCTTGCTGAAACAAACCCTGGAGAAGGGTTTTATCCCATTGAAAAAATTGCTTCGGGTGGTGAGCTTTCGCGAATTCTTTTAAGTATTAGACAAATTTTAGTTGGAGACTCTATTTCAATTTTTCTTTTTGATGAAGTTGATACAGGAATTGGTGGAGAAACGGCCCTTCTTATTGGAAAGTCTCTCAAGAAGGTTTCTTCTAAATCTCAGGTCATCGCAATTTCACACCTTCCACAGATTGCAGTTCAAGCGGATCAATTAATCAAAGTAGAGAAAAGTACTGTAAAAATTAATAAAGATGTCAGAACGCTTTCTGAAATAAATGTGTTAACAGCTCAAAAAGATATTCGAAAAGAAACAGAGTCGATGACTCCTTTAAACTAGATCAATAAACTGAGTATTTCCCTTTCGATCAAGAATGAATTGCTTCGTGTTTGGAAAATAACCGTTGTTAAAATAACCTTCATGCTCATCTTTAATATGGCTATGCCCTAATATCACCCGATCAAAACCTCTTCCTTTAACAAAATTAGCATATTCGCGAAACTGCTCTCGACTTATCGTCTCGTCAAAGTTTGATTGCATTTTTCTAGAGTTTTTCTGCATTTTATCCTTGAGCCTCATGGCCCGAGGATAATCAATGAAATAATTGATTACGGTTTTGGCAAAGTGAGATCGCATAAATTTTCTATACTTAAGATAATTAGGGTTTTTATATTCTAATTCATCACCATGAGAAAGGTGATATCTAAGGCCATCTTTGTGAACTTCAATTTTATCCTTACAATAAAGAATTCTCGTAAGGTTGTTTTTAGTTAATACTTTTTTCAACAAATCAAAAAAGTGAAAATCATGATTCCCCTCTACCCAAATTATTTTCTTGCCTCGATTAAGTTCTTTGTTCAATCTTTCAAAGAATTCGTTGTATTCTTCCAGATATTCATCATAGTCCCCAACAAGAACATCAAAAATGTCTCCTAGGAGAAAAATATATTCTGTGTTTATAACCTCTGGATGATCAAAGAATTTTAAAAGTAATTGATAGAGAGGATCTTCCCGTGACCCCACGTGGATATCAGAAATTGATACAAAATCATCCTGCTTCATCAAGCTTAATATTGGACATGACATATATATCTATTATGTTCCGATTTTCTTTCGATAGTCTAATGAATTGAAAACAAGCCTTAAAACCTCTGTAGGCAAGCTTATTATGTGGATCTGGATCAACCGGGATAAGATTCACCAGCTCAATATCAGCATCAACTCTTCTTCCATTTATGATAACGTCAGCAAAATAAATCCTTTCACCAATTTTAAACATTTTTGATTCAGTTTGAGTCATGATAAAACTCAAGCCACCAACAGAAAGATCATAACAGTCTTTTTCAAAAACTTGATTATAGTGTTGATTTCTTGAAACTTCTTTTTGAAAAGCAAGTTTTACATCTTTATTTTCAATTCTGATTCTTAAAGACTTCCGTCTCTCTTGTCTTACTATTTGATCAGGGAGATTCACAACAAGAGCACCGTCCTTGTTTAATTCTTTCATTTTAGATTGAAATAGAATATTCCCTTCTGGGATATAGAAGTTGATTTTTTCATATCCCGTCGTTATTTTTGCCAACTCATCGAAGTTTTCTTTCTTTACCTCAAAGAGAAGTTCGTTTCGGTGAGACCTAACAACTTTTAGGACAACTGGAACAGTGACTTTAACATCTCCGAAAATCTTCCAAGCTAGAATAAGCTTTTTTGATTCTCTAATTTCTTTCAAAGTTCGAACAATCGCCTTTGATTGAAAATTTTGAGCAAGAATTTTACTTTTCTTTGCCACTGTTCCGTATCCTTATTTCCTAAAGTAACCTTAAGGCTGTTTGAGGAATATTATTAGCTTGAGTCAAAACACTAATTCCAGCCTCTTTTGTCATCGATGCTGTTGCTAGCTTAGAAGTCGCTTCTGCGATATCAATATCTTCAATCGTTGATCTTGCAGATTCTTGGTTAACAATTTGATGATCAAGGTTATTAATTGTTGTCTGAAGCCTTGATTGAACGGCACCTAGACTTGCTCGATAACCACTAACGGTATCAATCGCATTATCAATGTCTTCGATTGCTGATTGAGCATTCCCTTTATCGCTTACACTTAATCCATCAACCCCGAGTCCACCAAGCGTTGCATCGTTTTGATTGGCATCCCAAGAAATGACATTTTCATCTCCTGCAAAAGTTCCAACTTGAAAGTCCATTTCACCAATTCCATTATCTCCCTTAATAAGAGGTACGCCATTGAATGATGTTGACTGAGCAATCCTTTCAATCTCTTGAGAAAGTTGCTGAAATTCAAGATCGAGATAGCCCCTTTCTTTTTCACCTACAGTGTCTGATGAAGCTTGGATAGTAAGCTCTCTCATTCTAGTAAGCATGCTACTCGTTTCGTTCAAACTACCTTCTGCAACTTGCACTAATGAAACACCGTCATTTGCATTTCTTTGAGCTTGCTGAAGACCTTTGGTGTGAGCATTTAATCTTGTGGCAATTGCTAAACCAGCAGCATCATCAGCGGCTTTTGTAATTCGCTTTCCCGTTGCTAGCTTTGAAAACTGATCTGCTTGTTCTGCAGCTGCTTTCGATACGTTTTGTCGCGCTTGTAGAGCTGCAACATTTGTTTTAATCCGAAATCCCATCTTGTAACTCCTGAATTGTTTGTTTCTTCTTAAACAACATATCGGAGTAAACCGCTCAAACTTTAGCGTTTTGCTCGGTTTTTTAAATGCTTGAAATTATTAGTTTTGATTGATTTTTTCAATGGTGTTGGTTGTGGAAAAGCCCTCTATAAAGCTTAAACTGCGAACTTCACCACCCCAGCCAAGGACTTCTTCTGAGCCTACAATTTGAGAGATTTCCCAATCGCCACCTTTTACCAAAACACTTGGCTTCACTTTTTTAATAAGTTCTAAGGGAGTGTCTTCCGAGAAAATTTCAACATGATCAACGGCCTTTAAACCCTCAAGGACAAACTTTCGATCTTGCTCTTGATTAATGGGTCGATCATTTCCTTTTAGTCTTTTCACACTAGCATCAGAGTTCAATCCTACAACTAAAAGGTCTCCTAGTTTTTTGGCTTCCATTAGGTAAGCAACGTGACCACGATGAATAATATCGAAACATCCATTGGTAAAAACTATTTTTTTGTCTTGAGCGTTTTTTAGAAAAAGATTTAAATCCATTAACTAGGCTTTTCTTACTCGCGTCCAAGTTAATGTATCAGGAAGTCCAAGAATATCCAGAATTCCAAAAGTAAACATCGACATGAAAGCAATCATTGATCTAAAGAAGGTTTGCTTTAAATTAATTTCGTCACTATCTTTTGAACCAATAACCAAACCAAAGAAAAGCATCCCTAGCGTTTTCTGAGTCGTTTTCCAAAAGATTGAATAATAAAAAACAAAGTAAAATGAAAAGAGTGGTCCTGTTATATAAACCCAGTTCTCAACCCTTGTTAAAGCTTCTGGAGAGAAGTTATTCGTAACAAAGTATTCAATAGCGATAGTCGAAGCCATCGCTGTTAATAAAACCACAGCTGTATCAACCGACCATGAGAAAAATTTGTGAAATAAGTTAATCGCTTTTTCTACTGTTTGCTCTGTGCTTGCAACTACTGGTGCTACCTGCGCTGCAGATGAGACGCCTAATGGTTTTGGTCTGGGAACTGGAGGTACAGTTTTACGAACATCTTGTTGAAGATTTTTTTGGATTGAACGAGCAAATGCACGACTTGAAGCCGGCTTGGATTCTTTTGTCTTAGTTTTAGAAAGGCTAATTTCTTCTAAGTCCGTTTTTTTATTAAAACCAAGACCACCAGTAATGGGACGAAACTCGAAACCAGTTTCATCAGAGGTATTATTGTTCATATCCATAGAACCCCCCTTAGAAGTTCATTCTTTTTATTTAGAATCTCACAATCGATAAATTCTTTCAATGCATCAAGTGACCGAAAGCAAATGGGATCGCTGTGACTGATCGCATTATTGGGCGATCCGTCAAACAAGCTTCACTTCCGTTCTTAAGGGAGCTTAAAAATTCCTGTTCTAGGTCTGAAAATCCCCCTTCAGGGCCAATGACTATAAGATCTGAGCTTCTAGCCTTAGATTCAATAACTCTCTTATCAGCAGACTGAGAGTTGAAATAGATGATCTTTTGAAATGAGCTACTCGCTAAATCACTCAAGGGGGTAGGTGAGTGAATTTTTAACTCAAAGGGATTGTTGGATTGTTCGTAAGAAGATTTTAAGATTGTAGAAATTCTTTTTTCATTTAACTCAAATCTCTGTGAAAATTCTGAATCAAACAGATAAAGATCACGGACTCCAAGTTCGACACAACTTCTAAGCGCCGATTCAAAATATTCTTTTTTAGGTAGGCATAAGCCTAATGACGGAATTTCTGGCAATAAAGATTTCGTGATTTTTAGTATTTCAACTAGATATGATTTCTTATTAACTTCTTTGATGTGGGCCTCAGCTTTCTCTCCATGACCGTTTAAAAGAAGTAGTTCTGTGTTTTCTTTAACTCTTAAGACATTTTTTAAGTGGTGAAAGTCTTCACCTTCGATTTCTATCGTAGAACAAGTATTAAACTCTTTATCTGAAAGAAATACGGCCCTCATAATCTTTTTAATAATAAAGAAACCCATTGGTTTCTTGTTTTTATTCCTTCAACCTCATACTCATCCGTATAGGCACTCATAACCGTTGTGACTTGATCCTCCAAAAGCCCTGAAAGAATAAGAGTCGGAGCCTTTAAAGATTTTAAAAGCTTTGATTCCTCAATAAGTACAGGAGCTAATATATTAGCAAAAACCAAATCATAGGAATTAAAATTAAGTTTTATCTTTTCATCGGGTTGGTAGATTTTAAAATTATCAGTGATACCATTAAGACCAATATTATCTAGACAGTTCTCTAAAGCATTCGCATCGATATCGTAGTAGTCACAGGTTACTGATGAATCAAGCTTTTGGGCTCCGATTCCTAAAATACCAGACCCACATCCAAAATCTAGAACCTTTTTAAAGTCTCGGTCTAGTAACCACTCAAGACATAACTGAGTTGTCTCATGAGTCCCTGTCCCAAAACCTTGACCAGGATTAATTCTAATTAATAAATCTGTCTCGGGTTGCTCTTTATCCCATTCAGGCAAAATGACGATCTTCCCATCAAGTAACTCTACTTTCTTATAATAGAGCCTCCAGTTCTCTTGCCAGTCCTCTTGTTCGCGGGATTCAAGTTTAATTTGAGCTTCAGGATCAAGTTGGTTTAAGAAAATCATGGCCTTCTTCGCATCAACAAAGTCATTAAAAAAGATTTTCTTTCCCATCTGGCTTTGGGCCATTTCAAGCTTTTCAATAAGCTCTATCGGAAGATCCCCTCCGCAAAAGCTTTCTTCGCCTAAAATTTCATCAACTTCGGCTTCTTCCAAAGACATCTCTTCAATTCCAAGGGCCTTGTAGTTTTCGATGAGCTCAGCGTCTAGTTGAGGAGTCCACTGACCGTTAAAATTCAAATAATAAAAAAGTGATGATTCCATAGCCTGTAGATCTATCTAAAAGGACATGATTTGGTAATTATGAAGTAAATATTACAGTGTTTTATTGTCTTAATCCTGATTGGAGTCTATATACTAACTCCATGATCATTGGAATTGCAGGGGGCTCCGGCTCAGGAAAAACAACATTTGCAAAGAAGGTTTTAGCGCTAGCTGATTCTGAGCATATTGGTATCCTTGCCATGGATTCCTACTACAAACCCATCCAACCTAAGCAACATTACACAGAGTCTGGGAAGCCCAATTTTGATCATCCAGAAGCTTTTGATTGGGATCTTCTTATAGACCACTTAGCGCAACTTAAAATGGGAAATCGAATTGATGCCCCCATCTACAACTTCACGGAAAATAAACGAGAGAGTGGTCAAACCACACCCGTTGGTCCTTGCCGAATTCTTGTTCTTGAAGGGATCTTTTCTCTGTTTCATCAAGATATTCGATCCCTTTTAGATATTAAATGCTTTCTTCAAGTTGATGCCGACATCAGATTCACCAGAAGACTCCATCGAGATATTAAATCTCGGGGGCGTTCAGTTCAATCTGTTATCGACCAATATTATGAAACAGTTCGACCGATGTATCAGAAATTTCTTGATCCTCAGAGACAATATGCTGACTTTATTGTTGGTGAGGAAACCGACACTGCAGCTGAAATTCTTGCAGCTCGTTTAAGAGAGCTTATAGAAAAACTTCCCCTAAATACTCAAATCCCTAAAAAAGAGACTGATCTCAATGTCTCTCTCCAGTAGCGAAATTAAAGTTACTCCGCTTGGCGGCCTAGGACAAATTGGTTCAAACATGTGCCTTTTCGAAGGGCCGAATGATTCTATCCTTATCGATAGTGGCCTTCTCTTTCCAAGAGAAGGAAATACGGGTGTTCGCTATTTAATTCCTGACTTTTTCCACATCAATAAAGAAAAACTTAAGGCCGTTTTTATTTCTCACTGTCACGAAGATCATATTGGAGCTCTGGGGCATTTATTAGAATTTAAACCTGGTCTTAAAATTTACACAGAGGTTTTCACTTCAAAAGTTATTCAAACCAAGTTTAGTAAATCAAAGCTCGATATTGAGCTTATTAATGACTTGAGTGATGTTAAATTCCAGGACTTCCAAGTTTCTTCTTTTAGAGTTAACCATTCAACTGCCAATACCCTTGGATTCATTATAAAAAATTCTCAAAGAAGCCTTGTTTTTTCTTCAGATTTTAAAGTCAATTTAAACGAGTACAAAGAGAACAATTTTGATTTCGAAAGAATCAACAAGGTTTGCAAAGGAACCGAAGTTACCTCTTTTATCGATAGCACCAACATTCTTAAAAAAGGGAAAACGATTGAAGAAACTGAAGTCGTTAAAAACCTTGAACCCATTCTAAAAAAATCCGGTCGGCAATTTGTTACCTTTTTTCCTTCAAATATTTTCAGGTTTCTAAATATTATAAAGATCTGCAATGATAACGGAAAAATTCCCGTTCTCTATGGAAGATCAATGCATATGTATTACAATTGTGCTTTAGAAGCCAACCTCGTTAAGGGAAAAGGCTACGAAGTTCAAGATATAGAGAATGTGAACCCTCAAAATAAGAATATGGTCTTTCTTGTTTCTGGATGCCAGGGTAATTTTAAGTCGACTCTCCATAATATCGCTCAGGACCAAAGTCCTTTCTTTAAACCCCAAAAAGGTGACACCTTTGTCTACAGCGCCAGTATTGTTCCAGGAAATGATAAACAAGTTTTTAAGCTTATTAATCAATTTGTTGAAATGGGTGTTGAAGTTATCATGTCAGATGACAAACCTATTCATTGCTCAGGTCACCCTGGTCAGGAAGACATCAAAATCTACCTTGATCATGTTAAACCAAGCTCTGTCATTCCGATTCATGGCGAAAGCTATTTTTTAAAGAAACACAAAGATTTTTTAGAAAAAAACTATCCGGAAATTCAAAGCTACACTCTTTTTAATCATAGCTCTCTCTTGTTTGGAGAAACAATTAAAGTCATTCCAACTGAAGGAGAAAAACCACTTTTGGTCACTTATAATGACCGTATTATTGATCATCAGTTTATCTCTGAAAGAAGAAGGCTGGGTGAAAATGGTATTTTTATACTTGCGATTGGAAAAAATAAAATCGACTTTAAATTTTTAGGACTCGATATAGATCTTGAACTTCAGGAGTCTATTTACTCTCTTGCCAGTCGATTTATTCAAAAAAAGCGAAACATAGAGGATCTGAGAATTAAGGTTCGTAAATTAATTAAGGACAAACTGGGACATAAACCTCACGTCGAAGTCATCGACGTGAGGTCATAATTTATTAGATTTCTTTTTCGTTAGCAGGTGCTTCTTTTTCTTTTTTCATGAAGCTTGGAGTATCAAATTCATTTTCTTCAAAGTTAATGAATCCAAGTTTTTCAGCAATCGACTTTGTTCTGCTTGATATAGACCTATCTTCTTGAAAGACAGGGGCTTCTTCAGCAACTTCTGAAGTTGTTTCGCTTGAAACATCACTTTTCGCTGACTCATAGCTCGTTGCTGCCTGCTTTAAAGTTTCAGATGGGCTTGGTGTCGTCTCAACCGCTGGAGCCGCATTAACTGGTAATGCTTCGGGTGCTACTGCCGCGGCAACAGCCGCTGCTGATGTCGCTGCTTGAGCTTTTTCAAAGTTCAGTCCTGTTGCAATTACAGTGACTTTAACTTCATCTTCCATATTTTCATCAATAACTGTACCAAAAATGATTTCTGCGTCTTCATCAGCAGCTTCCATAATTAAAGTCATCGCTTCATTGGCTTCGTGAGTTGTCAGTGAGTTATTTCCTGTAATGTTAACAATTAATCCCGTCGCTCCATCAATTGAAACATCTTCAAGAAGTGGAGAACTAATCGCTTCAGTCGCAGCTTTAATAGCTCTATCATTTCCAGTTGCCATACCCGTACCCATAAGAGCAATACCTTTATCTCTCATGACAGTACTAACGTCTGCAAAGTCCGCATTAATAAGACCTGTATTATTAATCAGGTCAGAAATACCTCGAACTGCATTTAGAAGAACTTCATCCGCTTTTCTAAATGTATCAACTAGAGAAAGACTCTCTCCTGCAATCGTTAACAATCTTTGATTGGGGATAGTGATAAGTGAATCAACACAATCTTTAAGCTCCTGAATTCCTTCATTCGCTTGTCTCATTCTTTTCTTTCCTTCGAAAGAAAAAGGCTTCGTAATAACACCAACGGTTAAGGCCCCAAGCTCTCTGGCGAGCTTTGCAATAATCGGAGCTGCTCCTGTGCCTGTTCCGCCACCCATTCCAGCAGTGATGAAGACCATATCGGCACCTTCAATTTCCTCTGAAAGAGTTTCATAATCTTCAAGAGCTGACTTTCTTCCAATTTCAGGGTTTGCACCAGCGCCAAGTCCTTTTGTAACTTCTTCACCAATCTGAATTTTATTATCAGAGAGGTTTGAATTAAGTGCCTGGGCATCTGTATTTGCTACTATGTAGTTAACGCCACTTAGGCCAAATCGAATCATTGTATTGACTGCGTTACCTCCGGCACCACCGACACCTACAACAACAATTTTTGCACCTAAAACTTTCTTCTCATTGTCTGCTATCTCAAACATTATTCCCCCTTCTGTTAAAAAATCTCTTTAAAGACATTTCTTAACGAATCACTAAACTTTGTAATTATATCTTTTTCTTGAATTCTTGATGGTAATTCATCTTCAATCTCAGTCTTGGCCTCATAACTATCAATTTTCATGGCTTCGAGTAGTAAGCCTACAACTGTTGATAGTTTTGGATCTTGCATGATGTCTGTCATTCCTCCAAAAGCTACAGGAACTCCAAGTTTAACTGGCTTCTCTAAAACAAACTCAGTAAAAGGAACTAGATCCTTAATCAAACTTCCTCCACCAGTAACAACAACCCCAGCATTGAGACCATCGATAAAGTTTTGATTTTTAAGAATATTTTTTACCGTTTCAAAAAGTTCTTCAGCTCTTGAATTTAATACTTTTGAAACAAAGCTAACCTTAACATCTCTAGCTTCTTTTCCAGCAACACCCTTAAGAGTAATTTTGGCGTTCTCTCCGTTGTTAGAAATTATTGAACCATGATTTATTTTAATTCTTTCCGCTTCAGAGTGGGGAACCTTTAAGGCAACCGCTAAATCATTTGTAAAATGATTTCCTCCCACTGGAATAATTTGTGAATGAATTAAACATGAGTCTTTCCAAACTGCAATATCAGTAGTCCCTCCACCAATATCAACTAAAGCAACTCCTAGTTCTTTTTCTTCAGATGAAAGAACTGATCTTGATGAAGCCACAGGCTGAAGAACAACTTCCTCTGCTTTAATACCTGCTTGCTCTACACAACGAATGAGGTTTTGAATTAAAGTCGTTTGTCCTGTTACAATGTGAACCTTTGCTTCAAGGCGAACACCAAACATTCCCACAGGGTTAACAATTCCCCCGGTATTATCAACTTTAAATTCTTGTGGAAGAACATGAAGTATTTCTCTATCTGATGGAATGACGATTGCTTTAGCAGCGTCGATGACATTTGCAACATCAACTTCATCAACTTCATTATTTGAAACCGCAACAGCACCAGTACTGTTGAAAGAATAAATATGATTACCGGCAATTCCAATTGTTGCAGATTCTAAGTTACTAACTCCCGCCATTAACTTCGCTTCTTCAAGTGAACATCGAATAGACTTAACAGTTTTATCGATGTTAACAACGCAACCTTTTTTCAAACCGTAACTTGGGTGCGTTCCCACTCCAAGAATTTCTACACTTCCGTTAGGCTTCTTGCTTGCAATGATAGTACAGACCTTGGTTGTCCCAACATCCAAGGCCACAAAGATTTCAGATTTTCCCGCTCGACGATTCATGAGATTCCTTTCTCAACGATTAATAATTTTAGTCGTTTACCAGACTCCTTCCGCTAAAGGGTGCGTTAACCCCTTATAATTTAATGCTATAAATTGTGTGAAAACTTGACAACAATTTTTTTTGAACTTGTAAATTTGATAATGGAAGGGAGCTTATCTTTGCCCTCAAAATAACTGAGTGTTTTTGACAACTTTTGGCTTTTTTCTTCCCAGTCTCTTTTGCCCATAAAAACACTGACGGCATTTTTTTTGTTTGAAATAATCAAGGTTAGATTCTCGTTTTTGTCTAAAATAATCTCTGAGATCTTTCCACGTATATCCTGGCTAGCACTAACAAGGTATTCCGCTACACGTTTAATGCTCACATCTTTAATGTTCTGGTAATCAAGTGATAAGAAAGGAAGGGTTGAATCAATCTTGTTTTCCTGTCTTAAAAAAACCTCATAGTTAGGGTCTATGATTTCTCCTGTATCAACCAGGATTGCGTTATAGAGCTCACTTCCATCGTTTTTAAAGACTTGAACCTTGGCGATAATTTCAGGGCAATTAAAATCTAGAGTAAGCTTTTTATCGAGCGGGTTATATTCAACGTTATATGATGAAAGGTAATAACGTTCTTTAAGCTTTTGATCGATGATGTATTTCTTTAACTCCGCAAGCGAACGCTTTTCTTCAAACTTTGTTACGAGTTCAATTGCAAGGTCCCCAGTCGTCTTCGCTGGACATTGTCCAAATTTCGTACGGTAATTAATTGATGGCGAGCCAACGCTCCCAAATACCAACTGAGAATAAGTAAGTAGTATTAGAGCTCTAATCATTTTCTTTAGTATAGTTGTATTGAACCTCACATTCAATCCTTTTACCCGTGTAAAGCAGTACAGTATTTTTTATTCTTGTCACTAATTCATTAAAATCTGAAAGGTTCGACTCACCATGATTTTCGATAAAGTTCGCATGCTTTTCACTTACTTTAAGACATTTATACTCAAAACCCTTGAGCCCAAGAGTATCTATAATAAGACCCGCACCACCCAAATCTAAATTTTTAAAGACGCAACCACAGTTTTTAGTCGCCAAGGGCTGAGTATCCTTTCGATACTTCATGTAAGACTTAATTGTTTCCGAGACCTCGGGTGAAACTCCCCCATGTCTAACTTCTGCCCCAATAATGACATCACCCTTTTTAACAAAGTGATTTTTTCGATAGCTAAAAATTTCATCTGAGTTTTGAACAGTTCTAATCTCTCCTGAAGAATTCATAACATCTACTGAATTTATAATATCTTTTATTTCTCCAAATTTTGTTCCCGCATTCATAAAAATGGCGCCACCTAAACTTGCTGGAATCCCTGTTAAGCACTCCCAACCTTTAAGACCTAAATTGGAAGCAGCCCTTGTCATTAAAGAAACAGATAAGCTCGCCGGTAAATAATAAGTATCTCTAACCTCGGTAAGAATATTCTCATCAAAGGGAAGTTTTAGCTGAATAAAGGTTTCTTCCCCATGATCTGAGATTAATGAATTAGCTCCCCAACCCAACAAGGTATAGGCTATTTTACCTTCTTTAAGTTTTTGAACTACCGTTTTCAGGGAATCAATTGAGCTTACAATAATAAGATTACCCTTACCTTGAAGTCTCATGGTTGTATGCTTTGAAAGATCAAAGGAAATTTTTACTTCGACATCATCAAGCTCTAATAGCTCTGTCCAAGTTCGATCCATGTGAAACTCCTAAAATTCCCTCAGACCGAAGTATTGAGAAAAATAAACCCAACAGTATTGCATTCGCAAGCAAGGAAGACCCCCCATAACTAATAAAGGGAAGGTTTAAACCTTTCGTAGGGAGCAAACCTAAAACAACACCCATATTTAGCGCGGCTTGGAACCCAATTGCAAAAACAACGGCTATACCAAATAAAGACTTCGTATGATTCTGCAGCTTAAGCGAAAGTCTAAAGCCTGTATAAATAAAGGTTACAAAGAGTGCAATCAGAAGAATAACACCAATAAAACCCAGCTCTTCGCCAATAACACTAAAAATAAAGTCATTATGAGCCTCAGGTAAATAAAACAACTTCTCCTGACTATTTCCTATTCCTGCTCCAGAAAATCCCCCCAGAGCAAAAGCTAAAAATGATTGAATAATTTGAAACCCACTATTTTGAGGATCAGTCCAAGGATCAAGATAGCTTAATAACCTTTTGACCCGATAAGGAGCCGCAAAAAGAATCCCTATCATTCCAATAACCCCCGTAAGGAGAATTGAATAAAACCATTTTCGAGGAAACTGACTCATAAAACACACAAATAAAATGTTCACCATACAAAGAACAAACATCCCAAAGTCAGGTTGAAAAATTAAGAGTAACATCGGAAACGTCAGCATAATTAAATTTTGAATCCGTTGCTTTTTTTCCCAAAATGGAAATTGATGAAAGAAGTAAACCGAGGCTAAAAGAATTGAATATTTTGTAAACTCACCGGGTTGGATTCCGAAAAACCCTATTTTTAGCCAGCGAGAAGAACCCTTTAATGCCAAACCTACTGATGGAATAAACGTTAAAAGAATTAAGAAACCAAAGAAAACATTTATTTTTAAACTATGCTTATACCAAAAGTTAAACTTTGATTTTGATATAACAAAACAAACACCCGAGCCAACTATTATAAAAATTAACTGCTTTAATAAAAAATGAACCGAGTTTCCAAACTCTTCTTTTGCGAACATATAACTAGATGAATAAATCATTCCTAGTCCTATAATGCACAAAAGGATTAAACTGATTAAAAAAACATTAAATGTCTTGTTCTCGTTTGGGATGTTCTTCTCCTGTTGCCAGGAAAACTATAATTGGTAAATTAGCTTCTTAAAGTAATTCCCTTTTTCTACATAATCTCTAAAGACATCAGTAGAATCATTCCCTGGACATAAGACTATCGTATCACCTGTTCTCGACTTTTGGTACGCCAAGAGTACAGACTCATCAAAAGATCCGACTAAAAAAGTCTGGATTTCGCACTCAAGTGATCGGTTCATTGCTTCTTTACATTCACCAACTAAAACAAGTACTCGAACCTTTTCTTCGATAATTGGTGCATAACCTTCGTAGTCTTGTTCCGAATCTTTCCCCCCGGCAATCAATATTACTGGAGTTTTAAAAGCTTCAAGTGTTTTCTTTAAGTCTCTCATCGTTTCAGATTTCGAATCGTTATAAAAACGAACCCCGTTTTTCTCAATTACGAATTCAAGCCTGTGAGGAATTCCTGGAAATTTTTCAATAAAATTCTGAATAGCTTCATCACTTACTTTCAACGCTTTACAGGCAGTAATAGCTGCCATCATATTTTCTCTATTATTTACCCCAACGATTCTCATTCTATTCACTCGAAATTCTGAGTGATAATGAATATTTGAATGAATACGCTTATCGTGAAAATGTGTTCCTTGTACCTCTGAAAGAACTCCCATTTTCACAAAAGATCTTCTTGAGTACCAGTACCTTTGTGCCCTCAGCTCACTAAGGGTTGATTGAGTCGCAAGCTTATCAAAATTAATAACAAGATAACCATTTTCATCAACTGACTTTCCGACAGAGAGGCAAGTCTCTAAGTATTCACTAACTGAACGGAACATCGGTGGAATTTTTATCTCATCAAGGTTCGGATAAACAACAAGCATCGGTTTTAAATACTTTAAACTTTTAATTTGCTCTGGTGAAACCTCAACAATTACATAATCAACTTCTTCTTTATCTTTTAAAAGGTGATAGTTTATAAACGGCTCTTCACTTGTTCCGCCGACAAAGACGTTTTTCTTATCAAGTCGAAGCGTATAACCAATCATGTGGGCAATGGTCGTTCTTCCATAAGAACCACAAACCGCAATAATTGGCTTGTCGCAATATTTCGCTGCAAACGTAAACTCTGAATAAACTTCTTTTCCATGCTCTCTAGCAAGTTCAAGCTGTGGAATATGGGGATCAACTGCACTGGAATAGATTACAAGGTCTGCTTCGAGAAAATCATCATCACGGTGCTCACCCAGAACAAGCTCTGGGGTCGGTTTGATTTTCTTAACTCTTTTAACTGGCTTATTAAGATCAAAGATCGGCTTAATGTCCGTTACTTTAACACTACAACCAAGTTGGTTAAAAAAGTTAATAAGAACAAAACCTGTTCTCCCTAAACCAACAATCAGAACCTTTTTACCGCTATATTGTTCCATTTATCCCCCGGTTACCTAATTTTTAAACTAGCAATTGAAAGTACTGCCAAGAGGACACTGATAATCCAAAAACGTACGATTACCTTTGGCTCTGGCCAACCTTTCAATTCAAAATGATGGTGTATCGGCGCCATTCGAAAAATTCTTTTTCCGCGCAACTTAAAGGACCCAACCTGTAAAATCACAGAGACTGCCTCTAAAACAAAAATTCCACCAAAAACTATTAATAATATTTCATTCTTACTAATGACTGACATTATCCCCAAGACTCCTCCAATGGAAAGAGACCCTACATCGCCCATAAAAATTTGAGCCGGGTAAGTGTTAAACCACAAGAAACCAAGTCCTGCACCAACAAGGGTTGCGGCAAAGACTACAAGCTCACCAAGGTCAGTTACATAAGGGATATACAAATACTGAGAAATTTCAGAGTGCCCGCCCACATAGCACAAAATACAAAGTGTTATGAGACTTGTAATAATCGGCCCTATCGCAAGACCATCGAGTCCATCGGTTAGGTTAACAGCATTACTCGCGCCTACAATCACAATACTTCCAAAAATCATATAACCCCAAAGACCAAGGTCAATTACGGGGTATTTATAAAAAGGAATAAAAAGTTCAGAACTAATAACCTGAGAACTAAGCAAGTAATAAAGAACCGCTCCGCTGGTTGTAAATTGCCAAACAAGTTTTCCTTTAGCTGAAATTCCTTTCGTATTCTTCTTAAGAACTTTTAGGTAATCATCCAAGAACCCAAGACTAAAATATGAAATCATAATCGCAAGAGTTGCCCAAACTGGCTCAGCATTAAAATTTCCTGTTACTAACAATGCCAATAGGGTTGAGCCGATAATAAAAACTCCACCAAATGTCGGAGTTCCACCTTTTTTCTTATGTGACTCTGGTCCTTCTTCGCGAATCACCTGACCAAACTGTCGCTTGCGCATGTATTTAATAAATTTTCTACCCAAGACAATGGCGAACAAAGCACCAAGAACAAACGCAAAAAATGAGCGAGTTGTGATGTACCTGAAAACATTAAAGATAGCGAATTTATTGCTTAGTGGGTAAAGCAAATGGTACAGCATGTTAAATCCCGACGAAAATTTAAGTCGACCTTTCCTTTATAGCGAAAACCGACTCTAACTGTAAAGATCTACTAGCTTTTACGAAGATGTCTGAATATTCCTGGAGCTGTTCCATGGATTGGGCCAGTGTTGTCGGGTCATTACTGGATATCAATAAATCTTCTTTATACCCTGTTTGAAAATACTTTAAGTACCTTCCCATAAAAACAACATCGGCCCTTTTGAAATTTCTAAAAAAATCACCAAGTTCCTCATGATATTTTGGTGCTTTATCCCCAAGCTCATTCATATCCCCAATAACCATAAGGCACTTCGCATCACTTTGAGACCTCAAAAGAAAGTCTGAATAGAACTCCTTAGCCGCTAATTTCATGGAACTCGGGTTAGCATTATATGCGTCCAAAAAGACCCGAGAGTTTTTCCATTTGAGCCATTGAGATCGATTTTTCGTAGGTTGAAAACTCGATGTGGCATTAAGGATTTCTTTCGTTTTATCAGGATAAATTGTCTGTGAGATAACAAAGGCACAAGCCAAATTTACAAAGTTATGCTCTCCAAGAATATTTTTATTTGTTATTAAGGTTTCATTCACCCTAATCGATGAATCAGCTCTTAGGAATTTAAAGTTAAAATCACTTTGTGATTTTAATCCAAAGCTTTTTACGTAATCCGCATTCAGAATCTTACTTAAACAAGAGTCATCATTGTTTTTAAAAAATATCTTCTTACCAAATTTTGAATTCTTAATATATTTATGGATTAATGATTCCTCTTTAAACACTGCTTCTAAATCATTAAAGAACTCCATATGGGTATCACCGATATTTGTCGTTATTCCCATTGTGGGATGACTACAATCACAGATCGTTTTCATTTCCCCTGGATGATTACTCCCATACTCAACAATGGCATAATCGATTTCATCGCTGATTTGAAACAAAGTAAAAGGAACTCCAAGGTGATTGTTATTATTTTTTTGAGTACAGATCACATTTTTTGAATTTATTGAACTCAAAACATGCCATAACATTTCTTTGGTAGTTGTTTTCCCATTAGAACCCGAAATTGCAATAATTTCTCTTTTTCCTTTAGATAGCCAATCCTGAACATGATGACTTGCCAGCTCTTGAGTAAAACTAATACTGTTTTCCACAAGAACAATCACTTTATCAGGATTATTACTGATTATTTCCTGTGCTTTAACTTTATTGTCTTGAGTTGATTCACAAATAATAAGGTTAGTCTTATCAAGAACTTTATCTACAAAACTAAAGCCATCAAAACGCTCACCTTTAATCGCAAGAAATATACTTCCTTTTTCAAAATTTCTTGAGTCAGTTCCTATGAGATAAGAATCTGAAAGGTTTTTTTTATCTCCAAGCACCTCTTTAATGTTTGAACAAAGCAATAGATTTTTTGTTTTTATCATTATTAGTCTTTAATTAATTCTTTAATAAATCTCTCATCAGAGTAATCATGCTTTACTCCTTTTATATCAAGATAATTCTCATGACCCTTGCCTGCAACCAAAATCACAGAAGGGCCTTCTATTAGCTCAAGGCTTTTCTTAATTGCCTCTTTCCTATCAACAATAACCATGTGCTTTTCAAGATTCTTGAAACCCTTCTTGGTATCTTCAACAATCTGCTCTGGATCTTCAAACCTCGGATTATCAGAAGTTAAAACAACCTTATCAGAATATTTCTCGACTGCTTGGGCCATCAAGGGGCGCTTGGTCCGATCACGGTCTCCCCCACAGCCAAAAACCGTAATCAAACAATAATTTTGAAAATTATTTTTAACTTGTTCACATATATTTTTAAGAGCATCCGGTGTATGAGCATAATCAACAATGAAAAAATGTTCTTTCCAAGGAATAAGCTGGAATCGCCCCGGAACTACTGAAATTTTTTCTAAATTATAATCGACTCTTTTTCCGAGCAAAGCTTCTGTTAAACTAAGTGCTAATTCGAAGTTATTCTTATTAAAATTAGCCGAAAAAATGCCTCCCTGGGGGTATTCTTCTATAACACAACTTTCATTAACAAATCCCTTTTCAAACATAGAAAGAAGATCTTTGTCTCTTGCGGGAACAATTAGTTTTTCCTTACTATGTTCTACTATTTTCTTTTTTGACTCAAAATAAGACTCCATTGTTTGGTGATAATCTAGGTGATCTTGTGAAAAAGATGTCCAGCCAACAACTTTTAGTGGTATTTGATAAAAGCGCTCCTGAGAAAGTGAATGACTACTGACTTCAAAAGCAAAGTTTTTTTGATCTTTGTTTTCATAAATCAATTTTCTATTATCAATATATGAAGGACTTGTTTGTAAAAAATCTTTTTTCTTATCACCATTTATTGAAAGCCCAAGAGTTCCACATGTAACGATGGACAGATTGTTTTGCATGAAAATTTGCTCAATAAACTTAACCACGGTTGATTTACCGTTTGTTCCAGTTACGCCAATGCAGGCAAAGTCATTAGGCAATGGGTAAAATGCATCTAAAACTCTTTTTTGAGCTTCAATCCACTTGTCAATATCAGTCTTTTTAGCCATTCGGTATACTTTCTTTATTAAAACTTAGTCCTTCATAAACTTTCTTGTTATCAACAATTAAACAACCAACATTTCCTAGTTTTTCAAGATATTCAATCTTTGGATTTTCTCCACACTTAAAGAACAATATATCGCGAGCCCCAGTGTCTTGGACTCTCCACTGAACATCAGAATAATTCACCTCTTTAGATAATTCAGAGGATTTAATTAAATTACCAAGCTGATTCTTTAGATCAGTATTATTCATAGTGAGGAGACTTTAGATAAACTTTAACTGTGTGACCTTGCATAGGACTAAAAGGTTTAGGGGATTGATCAACCACGACACCATAGCCATTAATTCTAATTTTTAGTTTATGTTTTTCTGCAAGTCTTAGAACTGACTTTTTATCAAGACCAATTAAGTTTGGAACCTGACCCTCCTTAACTCTTTGAGGTGCCGCTTGGGAAACATTAAGTTCATCAGTTCCCTCTTTAACTTGGTCTAAGTTTTTTGCAAGGGTTTCGAATTCACTATTTTTAAAAAGAACCTTTTCAACAATTTTTTTAAAAATTGGCGCTGCAACCTCATTTCCATAAAACCCGTTTCTTTTGGGATTATCTATATACACAAAAGTAATAAATGGTTTTTTTACCCCAATAGGAAACCCAACAAAACTTGAAATATAGCCTTCGTAGCCTCCTTGAGGTGAAGGTTTTTGGGCCGTCCCCGTTTTTCCTGCAATACGATAATTTTTGATTTTAGCTTTTTCTCCAGTCCCGGTTTCAACCGTTTGCTCAAGCATATTACTTACCTTCCGAGCCGTTTCTTTTGAAATAACCTGGATGCGCTCAGGATTACTGTGACGCTTTATAAGTGTTGGCTTTATTAGAAAACCACCGTTCACAAAAGGAAGATAGCTCACCAACATTTGAATACCCGTGACCGCTACCCCTTGACCAAAACTTAAGTTACTTAACCTAAGGTTTGAAACTCTTTTTTCTTTTTCAAAAATTCCACGAGATTCAGCAGAAACCTCGATTCCTGTCTTTCGTCCTAATCCAAAGTCTTGAAAAGTATGAAAGAGATTTTTGTAACCCAATTCGAATGCAATTTTTGTTGTACCGACATTCGAACTTTCTTTTAAAATATCAGTAACACTTAACCACTTAAACTTATGTCCAGCACTCTCTTTAATGTAGTGGTCATTAACCTTAAAACGACCATTTTCACAATAAAAAATCGTCGACGGATTTACTACTTCATTTTCAAGGGCCGAAGCAATTGTTAATGTTTTTAAAACTGATCCGGGTTCAAAAGGATCAGAAACAAAAGATAATTTCCTATGAGTTGGCTTTGAAGCAGAATGATTGTTGGGATCAAAGGTAGGGAAATTCGCCATTGCAAGAATTTCACCTGTTGTTGCGTCAATTACTCCCGCACCACCCCTATCTGCACCATGGCGCTGAACACCTTCTTTAATCTCTCTTTCTAAAACGCCCTGAATTTCTTTATCAATCGATAAATAAATATCTTCTGAGGACTTTGAACTTGTAAGGTTTTCAAACTTTAAAGATCTTCCTTTGGCATCACGAAGATAAGAAATTGTTTTCTCTTTTCCCTGCAACATTTCATCGTAACGATGTTCGACACCAGAAAGACCTCTATTATCAATCCCTACAAATCCTAAAATCTGAGAAGCGAGTTCATTGTTTGGATAGAGCCTACTTGTTGTGGGCTCATAATAGACCCCTTTTAGCTTTTTTATTTCTTCAATCTGCTCATCTGTTAGATTTGTATCTCTTAAGAGCCAAGTAAACTTCTTTCTTCCCTTAATCTTTTGTAACAACTTATTGGTATTTAAGTCTTTAATTAATCTTCCGAGTTTTACTAATTCTTTCTTAGAAGCAGAAAGCTCTTTAGGCATCGTAAAAATATTATAATTTTGAATGTTAATAGCTAAAGGATTTCCGTTTCGATCATAAATCTGGCCTCGGTTGGGATAAATCTTTGCCTTTCTAATGAATTGATCTTCAGAATAGGAAATTAAGTCATCTTTAATGACAAATTGAAGGTGCGAAACCCGAGCTATAATAATTCCAAATGAAACCAATAGAACGAAGAAGACAAAATATGTCTTAGATCGAAGTGTGGGATTTGCTTTGTCCGGTCGTTTTAGCATTGTCTTTGATCACTATGATTTGTTCTCTTTCTGGTACCTTCAGTTTATACCGCTTCGCATAGGATCTCAAATTCTTAACAGACAGAAGTTTAGCCTTATCGGCCTTAAGTTCTTTATTTAATAAACTTGCTTTCTTAATTTTACCTCTAAGATCATTTAACGCGTAGTCCTCATCCACACACTGCATTCTGAGGTAGACATGGGAAAAACCAATTAACCCAAAAACAAAAATTCCCACGAAAATCTTAACGTTATTTCTTCTCATATGAGATTAGTTTACCACTAATTTCTGAATTGCTCTAAGCTTAGCACTTCTTGACCTGGGATTATTTTCAGTTTCATCTTTGTCAGCAACCACTGGTCTTTTCGTTAAAATTTTTAAATGTTCCTGATCATTTTGGTAAAGTTCTTTAAAAAGTCTTTTAACAATTCGATCTTCTAGTGAATGAAAAGAAATAATTCCAAGTTTTCCGCCGGCCTTTAAGCATTTTACCATCTGAGGGATAGATCTCTTGAGAACTCCGAGTTCATCATTCACATAAATTCTTAAAGCTTGAAAAGTTCTGGTCGCTGGATGAGTCTTACAAAATCGCATTTTTTTGGGATAAGCATGAAAACAAATGTCTTCAAGTTCTTTTGTCGTCTCGATTTTTGATTTCAATCTTTGTTCGCAAATTATATCACTAATTCTTCGTGAAAACTTTTCTTCCCCAAGATGAAAAAATATATCAGCAAGTTCTTCCTTGCTATAAGTATTAATAACTTCTTTTGCAGAAAGCTCTTTAGATTGATCCATTCTCATATCAAGTTCCGCATCATAGCGAAAAGAAAAACCCCGCTCAGGTGAATCAAATTGATGAGATGAAACTCCAATATCCGCTAAAATAATATCAAATTTTTCTTCGCTCTCTTTCGAAAAATAGTCTTCGTAGTTTGTATGGATAACTTTTACTTTGTCTTCGAGCCCGTTCTCTTTTAAGAAGCTCTGAGAGTTTTTTATCGCCTCACTGTCTTGATCAAGACCAACCGCCTGGGCGATATCGTATTTTTTAATAAAGGCAAGGGTATGCCCCCCCGCTCCAAAGGTCGCATCCAAATAACTAAATGGAGGATTGTTTTCAGGTTTTAAGAACTCGAGGCATTCCTCGAGTAATACTGGCTTGTGTTCTCCGTAGTCTGTCACAACTACTTAGCTGAAAAGTCTACAGCTTGAGAGTAGGACTTTGATTTACGCCCTTGAAGACTTCTCATCTCATCCATCTCAGACTCTTCCTTGCAATTAATACAAAGCTCTGCCGTTGGTCTTGCAATCAAACGAGGGAATTTTATTTCAGCTCCACAATCTTCACAGATACCATATTCTTCTGTGTCAAATTTAGCTAAAGCACTATCGAGTTTTTTAACATAGAAAATTTCTCTATTTCTAAGTCTCAACATGTGTGAGTTCTCATAGTCTGAGTTCGCCAAATCAACGTCATCACTCTGATCTTCTTTTGCAATCAAGAATTGTTCATCTTTAACAGAGTGAGCGTTAAGGATTCTTTCCTTTTCAGCCAACATTTTTTCTTTAAGTTCTTTGAGTTGTTTAATTGTTAAATGATTAAATCTTTTCACTTAATTAACTCCTTAATCCAATCCGCCACGAATATTAAGTAGTACTGACTTGGTGATTTTCTTAAGAGTTTCAAAAACTCCAACACCTTCAACAGCAATTGCTTCTTGTTCGGGCCAATTATGTGAATTTAATTTTTTACTGAGTTCATCTATCGGTGCAATATTGGGAAGATCTCTTTTATTAAACTGAATGATCATCGGAACTTTATTAACGCTATAACCTTGTTCTTCAAGGTTAAGTTTCAAGCTGTTCATGCTTTCAATATTTGATTCCATTTTATCGACTTGAGAATCAGCAACAAAAACAATCCCATCAACACCACGAAGGATAAGCTTTCTACTAGCTTCGTAAATCACCTGACCGGGAACAGTATAGAGGTGAAAACGAGTTTTGAACCCTCTGATTTCACCAACCTCTAAGGGAAGAAAATCAAAGAACAGCGTTCGCTCATTATCTGTATCCAAGGTAACCATCTCACCTTTAGCATCAGACTGAGTCTTCATATAAACATGTTGGATATTAGTCGTTTTTCCGCCCAAGCCCGGACCGTAGTAGACGATCTTGCAGTTGATCTCTTTTGTATGATAATTCACAAAAGACATGGTTTTCCTTTTCTCAGTACCTGAGCGTATTTATAGCCCTTTAATAGTTGTCGTGAGTTTAATTGGCGATTAAAAAAACCTTACACATGCTAAATAAATTCAAGTTAGCTCATCAGCGTGCGGTTATCGAGAGCTGTTGAAATTGTTTGAGGATCTAGGTACTCAAGCGAACCACCAAGCGGAACGCCAAAGCCAATTCTTTCTACAATGCAATGTGGTGATAAAAGTTCTTTAAGGTAGGAGCAAGTCGCTTCTCCTTCAAGGCTCGGATTGATGGCCAGGATTAAATGTTCTATCCCTTCTTCGTTTATTCTTTCTTTTAGAAGGTCAAAATTGAGGTCATTGGGACCAACACCTAAAAGAGGGTTCAAAACTCCCCCCAGGATAAAATAAAGTCCCTTGAATTTTTCACTTCGTTCAATGGCAAGAAAGTCGGTAAAACTCTCAACGACACATAGAATTTTGCTATTTTTTCTTTCTTCATCAACGCAAAGGCTACATTGATCAGTATCACAGAAAGTTCTGCAGGTTCTACACACATTCAGTTCAGTCAGTCTAGCAATCGTATCGGCATAGGTTTTAATCTCTGCCGGATTCCACTTTAAAACATGGAGCACGTTTCTCATTGCAGACCTTTCTCCAACACCTGGTTGTTTTTTAAAGGCTTCGATTGCAGACTTAATAACCTCGGGTGTTTTATATCCCATTAGAAAAGACCTGGGATCGAGAGTCCCCCTGTGACCTTCGACATTGCCGAAGAAACCATCTCTTGAGAATCCTTAACCGCTTCATTAACCGCTGCTTTTACAAGGTCTTGCAGCATATCAACATCATTGGGATCAACACATTCAGGGTTAATCTTTATATCAAGAAGCTCTTGCTTCCCATTAACTTTTACTTTTACCATTCCACCACCAGAAGAAGCTTCAACCTCTCTGGTTTCCAATTCTTTTTGCAGCGTTGTCATCTTCGCTTGCATTTGTTGAGCTTGTTTCATTAATTGATTCATGTTTTTCATAAACTCCCCTTTACTCTCACGTCTTCAACCTTGGCGCCAAAAAGCTTCTGTGCTTTTTTTATGGGATCGGTATCAACAAATTGTTGTTTTATTTCACTTTCTGTTTTTTGTCGTTTCGATTCTGTGATATCAGACAAACTCTTAAAAGACTTTTCTTTTTGTTCTTCTTTATTCAAGATTTCAAAACGAAGCTTAACCTCTGAAGTCTCTTTTTTTAAGTACTCTCCTAAAATCGCATGAACACTTTCAAAAATATCTTTTTCCTGAAAGTAATCATACATCAGACGACTTTTTTCAGGAAATCCAAAGGTAACCTCAGAAATCCCCTCATTAACTTCAAAGTTTAATAGGTTTCCAAGTTCTAAATTGGCAGCACTTGCCGCCCTAGTCTGTTTTAAATGCTCTAAAAAATCTTGAAGGTGAAAGCCATTTATCAATACAGGTTTTGCTTCTTCTCTTTTCAGGGAGACTTCTTCTTTCTGGACAGGAACAGAAGCTGATTCTTTTTCAACGGCCTTTGGTGCTGGTGTTGCTGGCGCTGTTGTCGTTTGCGTTTCAAGAGTTGATTTCTGTAATGAAATAAGAATCGCTTTTTCGGGATTGAAAGAACTCAATGCCCACTTAAAATCATCTGAAAGTGTTTGGTAAATTTCAACCATCCGAGCTGAATCACGATTCCCCAGTATTGCTTCTTGAATTTGATCGTAGTAAAAATCTAAGATTTGATGCGCAAATGTCTCTATATCAATATTCTCTTTTAAACATTCATTAAAAATATTTGTAATCTCGTTAACGTCTTTTTTGTAGATAGCTCTGCAAATATCTTTAATCGCAGAAAGTTTTGTAAGCCCAAGACTAAATAACAAACTTTCTTCTGTGATTTCATTATTACCAGAAAAGTTTCTTAGCTGCTCGACAAGAGTCAGAGCATCCCTAACGGAACCTTTTCCCGCTTGGCAGATCGATTTTAAAACATCTTCGTTCTCAAGCTTGATTCCTTCTTTCTCTAAAACATATCCAAGGTAGTCAGTAAGCGTTAACTGTGACATTGGTCTTAAATCAAAACGCTGACATCGCGAAAGAACCGTTGGTAATAATTTCTCGGGGTCTGTTGTCGCAAAAATAAAAACAACATGCGCAGGCGGTTCTTCTAAGTTTTTTAACAGTGCATTGAAAGCACTGTTTGAAAGCATGTGAACCTCATCTATTACATAAACTTTGTACTTGCCTTCAGTTGGCAAGTAGGGAAGTGTCTCTACAAGGCTACGAATATTTTCAACACCGTTGTGAGAGGCTCCATCAATCTCTTGATAATCTAGTGAATTTCCAGAACTTAGTGACTTGCATGAACTACATTCTAGGCAGGGTTCAAAATCACTCGATAAATTTTTGCAATTAATAGCCTTTGCAAATATCCGAGCCAGTGTTGTTTTACCAATACCCCGCGTTCCCGTAAAAAGATAAGCATGACCAATGGTTGAAGACCGAAGGGAACCCTTGATTGCCTTGACCACATGGTCCTGACCCTTAACTTCTGAAAATTTTGAGGGACGCCATCTTCTAGCGAGAACTTCATAATTCATGGTCTTATGGTTGTATCAAATGGAGGGAGAAAATGGCAGTCCTAACATTTGGCACAAGGCGCCAACTGCTACCGTTGCTTCGTTCCCGACCTGGCGGAGTTCACAATAAAACGCAGTTGCCAGTGCTAAGACCACCGTCTCGCATCTTAATTGCCAAACTTAAAGGCGTCAATTCCTGGTTTTTTCTCTTCGTAGTAACCTTCACTTTCACGGCCATTGCAGCCTTTAATGAGCCTAGAGTCTTCTTTGGTTACAACGACCTTATTCGGATAATCTATAAAATTACTAATAACCTTGTTCGTGCTTTGGCTAAAGAGCGCCAATCTCAAATAGTACTCTCCAACCAGTGAGCTCCCCGCATTAACTTTGTTCAAAGAGAAGTGCGCCATCTCAGGGCTACCATTATAAGTTTTCACGTTATAACTCGAGACATCAATCACGCGAAAACTTTTAGGAACATAAGATTCTGTAACTTCACTGTCGGCA
>JAUHYH010000172.1 GCA_030426585.1 Bacteriovoracia bacterium | reverse complement strand
CAGGAATCAGAGACGGGCGTCAGTGATCGGGAACTGGAACTGGAACTGGACCAGATAAAAACTTAGAGGTTCGTTTTTCGTTGAGTTACAAGGAGATGCAAGCGATGAGACGTAGGCGTATTTAATATACGTCGGAGTCGAGGAAGCCGTAGTCATCGACGAAGTAAATGAATGAAAAAACGGGACTCTAAGGAAAAGAACCCTGGGAGCTAACTTCAGGGGGTAATTTGTTTGAAGGCTCCCAGGGTTAAATGTAAGTTACGAAGTGGGTTTCCTAATAACTTACCTATCTTGTCGGGCAAAACCGCTTATTCTTTAGCTTTTTCATCAAGAATTAGTTAGAAATCTCGTGATTTCGATAGGTTAAAATGTAAGTTTTTTCTGATTGTAATGCTAAGTTACTTAAATTAAATTGAGTCTATAAGATTTATTTTTGCGCCTCAAGGAACCAGGCATGCACTACGTTGGATCTGTACTCTCTCTCCTACTCCTCGTCATTTCGACTACTAGCTTTGCATCCCCAAAATTCAAGTATTACGGTCAAACCTTTTATGAGGTTGGTCTTGATACAGATAAGCCTTCCGTGACTCCGGAAGAGGGAAAGAAGTTTGTTCGAAGAATACTTGGTGCCTATCATGAGCGCACAAATAGCTATGATCGGATTTTAAAAGAATGCGAAAATAGTTCTGAATGTTACCGACAGAAAAAGCTTGATTATAGTAAGGAAGTTCGTCCTGCTGTTATGGCCGTTGTTGATTCAGATGACCTTGAAGGACCTCTCAAGAGTAATGTTAAAGTTGTGATCACACCTTACTGTAATAAAACTTATCGGGTTCGATACAATAACGGTCATTATGATATTCCTGATCATACTAACTTCAACGTTGAACATACTTTCCCGAAATCCCGATTTAAGAAACACCCTTACTATGACCTTATGGTAGGCGATCTCCATAACCTTTACCCGGTGGATTCAGAGACAAACTCGAAAAGAGGAAGCTTTTTCTTTAATGATCTACCAGGACAAGGCGGTCTCAATAACTGCCAAGTAAGTAAGCTTGGTCAGATCGATGGGCGTTTCTTTTTTGAACCTCAGAGTTCTCATAAAGGAAATGTCGCTAGGGCCATGATGTATTTCTCACTTCGCTATGGGCTTCCTTTAATGGAAAAAGAGCTTCAAGTTCTCCTCAACTGGCATCGGATTGATCCCGTTGATGAAAAAGAGCAAAGGCGTGCTCAGAGAATCTATAAAATTCAAAGGAATAGAAACCCTTTCATTGATTACCCCCATCTGGCAGAATTTATAGGAAATACTTTACTCACGAGTCGATAAGGATATTAAACTCGATGATCGAAAATTTATGTATCATAGAAATAGGCTCTAATGCCGTTCGAGCACAGTTCTCCAAAATCAAAAAAAATTCCTACGAATATAACGAACGAATCCGCTACCAAGTGAGACTTGGTGAAGATGTTTTTAAACTTGGATTTATAAGTGAAGAGAAAAAAGAGAAACTGCTGACGTCTTTTCTTCAAATTCTTTTTGAATGCTCGCAAAGAAACACTGAAACCATTATCGCGATTGGAACCAGTGCTTTAAGAAATGCAAGTAACCGTAGAGAAATTATTCATTATATTAAAAGAAAAACCGATGTTCCTATTCATTTTATCCCTGGAAAAGAAGAAGCCTATTGGGTTCACCAGGCGGTAAATAATCTCACCCCCCTATCAGATAAGAGATCATTGCTTGTTGATATAGGAGGGGGTAGTACGGAACTTATCGTTCATAAAAATAATAAGGTCCAACGCCTTGAGAGTTTCCCCGTGGGAACCGTTCGGTGCCTTCGTTATAGAACTCTTGAGAAAATGGAAGAATTTATCGACCATGAACTTGAAAACGTAAGTGACTTCCTGTCAGAGACGGGCTGTCATGAATCTTGTAATAGTGTCATCGGGATTGGGGGGAGCTTACGAAGAATCGGGAAACTGGGGAAAACCCTTTTTCAAAATAAGCTCGCGACCCAGATCAGTGTTTCTCAAGTCGAAGAGATTTACAAAATCCTCAATAAACTCACTTATCAAGAAAGAATCCAATACCTTGGCCTCAGGGAAGATAGGGCCGATGTTCTCATTCCAGCGATTTATCTGATTTTAAATATCCTTTGGGAAACTGATTGTAAAAAACTCAGAGTTCCTCGAATTAGTGTTTCTGACGGACTTTGTACCTTACTTGCCAGGACCTCTCTCACCTCTGAAGAAAAGAAAATGCGAAAGGAACTCATCCAACACTATTCTTTTCAACCGAAAGAACATGTTCCTAAAGCTCTTAAAGCTTACCTGTAAGGTGCCTGGAAACCTGGCTACCTTTTTAAAAATGAAATTGGTCCAAAATTTCTCTACTTTTTCTCGTTAATGGATCTTTACCTAGCTTAAATCGTCTATAATGCAAGGCTCTCTTCAGGTTTTCTCGACATTTACTCTTTGGTTCTTTGTTAATCCATAGCTGAAAATTAACATCCTCATGTAAAGATTTATCAAAAGACAAAGGAACAAAAAAACTTTGTTGGTTAACAATAAAGTAGTAAGAACAATATCGATAATCTTCAGCTGAAAAACATAACCCCGCTGCAATAGGGTTTCGATAGATGTATTTAAGAACATTCATATAATATTTGGGATGTTCTATAAGGCTCCACTTGTATCTTCCTCCAAACATTTTATTAATCATATTTGTCTCAACTCTTAAATACAGACTAAAAGACTTATTAAAGACATACATAAATTCATCAATATTTTTGTCCGGAGTTTTAACTAACAGATGATAATGATTATCCATTAAAACAAAAGCCTCTACTTTAACGGGGTGACAGGAGTATGCAAACTTTATTGATCGTTCTACAATTTTCCAAACTTGTTCACGAGGAAGACCAAACCAGTGCTTATGGTTGGCCCTTGCAACGATATGATATGAAAATTCACTTGTCCTAATAAGATTGATTCTTCCCATACAAGTCAATTTAAGCTTTTCTTATTAATACTCCAGAGAAAGTTATAGGTATTTCATTTTTGAGCTACGAAAGGTGGACAGGTCTCCTGGCACCTACTGGTGGCACCTACTGGTGTTTTAGGATATAAAACTTCTGTAAATTAGACTGACTTCCCGACGCCTTAACGTCACTCCATTTAGAAGGCTTTAAGTATTTCCCACTCGGTTCTAGTTTCCAAGCTTGAACCTTATCTTCGAGATGAAATTCTAAAATTGTTTCTAAGATCGCTTTATGCTCTGGGTGTTTGATTGGGGTGATAATTTCAACTCGGTTATTAAGATTTCGATACATCCAATCTGCACTTCCGATATAGAAGTCACCATCTTTCATCTTCTCTTTTCCACGACCAAAGAAATAAATCCTTGAATGCTCTAAGAATCTCCCAACAATCGAGTACACTTCAATATTCTCGCTAATACCTTTAATCCCAGGGACCAATGAACAGAAACCTCTTACATAAAGAGTAATTTTAACGCCTGCTTTACTGGCTTCATAAAGTTTCTCGATAACTTCTTGGTCCTCTAAACTATTCATCTTAGCGATGATACGTCCTGGTTTCTTCTTTTTAGCAAAGTTCATCTCATCTTGAATGAGCTTAAAAAATCGCTCTTTCATATTCATAGGTGCGACTAATAAAGATTGATATTCCTTATGAGGGGCCCGACTCGTGAGATAATTAAAAAGATACATAAGATCATGAGTAATTCCTGGGTCCGTAGTTAAAAGCCCAAGATCAGTATAAAAATTTGAGGTAACGGTGTGATAGTTCCCTGTTCCAATATGAGCATAAATTTTATTCCCATCTTCTTCATCACGAATCACGATCATGGTTTTACTATGAGTTTTATAACCGACGAGACCATAAACAACGTGAATCCCTACGTTCTCCATGATTTGGGCCCAACGGATATTTCTCTTTTCATCGAATCTCGCTTGTAGCTCAACAAGACACACCACTTGTTTTCCTTTTTCAGCGGCTTGGATAAGAGCATCAACAATTGGACTTTCATCTCCGGTTCGATAAAGCGTAATTTTAATGGCCAAAACTTTCGGGTCATTGGCCGCTTCTCTAATAAATTTTTCTATTGTGAATTTAAAACTCTCATAAGGGTGGTGAACCAGAAGATCTCCCCGCGAAAGCACATCAAACATACTGATATTTCGTGTTCTTGTGGGAACAATGGGGCGCCATGGGTTGTATTTAAGATCGGGTCTATCTACATTGTAGATCGGCTTTAACGACGTGAAATCAATCGGAGGTTTTACTTCGAAGATATCATCATTTTGAAGTCTCAACTCATGCTTCAGAAAATCAATAAGCCAAGGATCTCCCCCACTTAAAACTTCAAGACGCACGGCCTCTGCAAACTTTCTTTCTTTTAAGGCCTCAGAGATATGCTCCATCAGATCTTCAGTATCTTCATCATCCGAACTTAAGACCGCATTTCTAGTGACCCTGAAAAGCAAGCTTCCGAGAACTTTCATCCCCGGATAAAGCTCCTTCAAATTATGACGTAGTACTTGAGTTACCGAGATAAAACTTTTCTTTTCACCAAACTCGACCTGAATCCACCAAGGCAAGTGAGTTGGGATCTTGATCCTAGAAAAAACGAAATCATAAGAAGATCTTTTTTTCATCTTCAACTTAACGGCCAATGAAGTGGAAAAGTTGGAGATAAAAGGGAATGGATGGCTAGGGTCAACTGTCAGCGGGGTTAATACTGGAAAAACTCTCTCAAAAAAATATTCTTTTACTTTTTTCTTTTGGGCCGAGTTTAATTCTTCCCAAATCAGAAAATGAATATTCTCAGACTCAAGTTCCGCTCGAATTCCTTGGTATATCTGAAATTGTTTATCAGAGTCTTTTTGAACAATTTCATGGATTTTTTTTATCTGCTCTCTCGGACTCATCCCATCGATAGACTGAATGGCAGCTTGGGATTGGATTTGACGTTTAAGTCCCCCAACCCTTTTCATAAAAAATTCATCCTGATTCGAGGTAAAGATTGAAAGAAATCGCAAACGCTCTAAAAGAGGATGCCCTTTATACTCAGCCTGTAAAAGAACTCGCCGGTTAAATGCCAACCAACTGACTTCACGGTTAAAGAATTTTAAGCTTTCACCTTCCATATATTAATCATCATGAAGCTTTTTAATTTTATATCCAAAGCCTGCAACAAATGCCGACACAATTGGGCTCACAAGATTAAAGAAACAATACGGAAGATAGG
>JAUHYH010000171.1 GCA_030426585.1 Bacteriovoracia bacterium | reverse complement strand
AAACCTTTCTCTCTCCAGGCGCTTCTCGATCTTTTAAAAGACTAGTTTTTTAAAGAAACCCACTTCATAAGATAACCAAAGGAATCACTACAAGCGACCCGTGTATCTTTGGTAAACATTGAAGGGATTACTGTTTTTTTCACTCGAATTTCAAGGTCTACAATTTCAAAGTATTCATCGGTAATATTATTATCTTGATCATCTAAAACTTGGAAATAAGAAGGATCTTTAACAAAGCCAAGAGGTTCTCCCTCGTTTAAGGGGATAAAATTCATATTTTCTATATCTGGTCGAAGTGACATTTGATTTGAAGACTCTTTTTCGTTTTCAAAGTCGATCGTAAGAACTCTTGGAAATTTAATCCGTCCAAATGTCTGGTAAACGTGATTCATGAGAGAGTCATCAGGAAGGTCTGATACTTTTTCATGATCAAGAACCTTTTGAATATATTTCCGGACAGTTCTGACAACAGTCTCATCGCCACTGACTCCACATTCCAAAGTTACAGAAGGGCAGAATTTTGCCATAGCATTAGACATAACTTCACGAGGCTCATTAAAGTAGACAACCTTACGATTGAAAAAACCTGCCAAGCGAAGAAAGTCTTCTTCTAAATGATTTACACATCCATAAAGTGGATTCTTCCCCGTATTATTATGGATATCGATTGAGGCCCAAGGATTAGCGGCTTCGACAATATCGAGCACTTGTTTTGCCATTTTTTCTTCATCACTTTCACCTGTTTGAGAAGAAACATCCCAAATTCGATTAAAGTCTTTTTGACCATCCAGATGGCGTAATGATTGCGCGGCGGCCTCAACATTTCCAATAAAAAGAATCAAATCTCTTTTTAAGTAATTTGTTTTTCGAAAAAAATCTTTCACGGCATAAAAACTGGTTGTCTCGTTTCCATGGAGAAGCATTGAGATAAAGAGAGGATTCCTTTTTTTTCCTTCAAGTCTAATAAGGGTTGGACCTCCAAGATGTTCTAGAAGCTGATCATGGCTAAGTTCTAAAAATTGTGGAGGAAGAGAATCGAGAACTTTTAACTGCATTAAAACCTCCAGTGATGAACAGGGAGATCTTTTTCTTGGTATTCAAAGTACTTCTCTAAAAGTTCTTGGTAGCGGTGACCATTGGTATTAACAAAGGCCCTTTGCCAATTTGAAGCGGTCTGCCCTGATAGGGTTCGTGGTATTAAAATATCATGAAAATAAAACTCTAAATCTTTTTGATCAATCCCTAAGCCCTTGAGTGTGTTAAAAGACATCTCCAATAAATCATTGAGGAGAATTTCCTGTAATCTCTGCTTCTTCCCTTTCCAAGTAAACTCTGCATTAAGCCCCTTTTCACAAGCTTGATAAAAAAATCGTCTTAGCGCCTCATAATCAATGTCAGCATAATCTTCCCAGTTATTAGCAAGTGCTGTGACTGCTCCAAGATAGAAGGCCATATTTGCAATCATATCACTGGCAGTAGGACCAGAGGATTGTACGCGATGTTCAATTCGTAAATGAGGAACTCCTTGATCATTAAAACCAATAATCGGACGGTTCCATCGCCATATCGTTCCGTTGTGAAGCTTTACATGTTCCATTTCAGAAGGTTCTTTCCAACCAACAGCAGGGAGAAGTACTGGAAAAGTATCGAGATTCTCCAAAAATAGTTCGAAGAGACTGTTTTGAACAAAATCATTTCCAAGACAAACTCGCTTGGCCATTTTCCCATCGTGACCTCTGAATTTTTCGAGGCAGATTGATTGTTCAAAAATGGGGACCCTTGTTTCACTCCATAGAACCTTCCCAAAAAGAAAAGGAGAATTAGCAGTAAGCGCAGCACTAAAGGGTGAAAGTAAAACAGAAGCATTATAAAATTGCGCCGCTTTATCCAAAGGAACCTGGAGATGAATTTGAAAACTCGTGGCTGCTGCTTCCAACATCACATCGTTGAAAGTCACATTAATCTCTTCCTTTCCTCTTATATGGATAGGAATAGGTTTTTCTTGCCGAAACTTTAAAATCTGTTCATTGAGTGCAAAATATCTTTTTTGGGGATAAATATAATCGAGGGTCAGCATCTCCTTTTTAAGAGTCGGAAGTGAACCGATCATAAGAGTCTTTGCACCAAGATTGTTGGCCGTTTTCTGGCAATGGGACCAAAGCTGAGTGAGGTTATTGTGAAGATCAGAAAAAACCTTCCCCTGCATGATATGAGGATCAGCGTTCATTTCAAAATTAAATTGTGCAATTTCAGGAACGATTAAAGGATTATTAGCATCGGCCAGAAAATCTTTCGCCACCGGGTTAGGGATAAAATTTTCATCTACCAACCATCCTTCACATTCAAGACCACAGAAAGGTGTTTTAACTTCTTCAAAGCTTTTATCTTTAAACCACTTCATCAGAAGTTCGGTTTCTGTCTTTAACTTCTCGTTAAACTCTTTTTCATCTTCAATAGAAAATGTTTTTGTATTGACCTCAATTCCCATCAGACCCTTATTTTAACCTAATTAATGCCCATCTTAGCCCTAACAGTAAGATTTTCCAGTCTTTTAGCAACTGATACAGATCAGGAAATGAAATTTCTTGGGCCATAATTTGCTAGGATTCCTCTTAAGACTTATTTAGACTACTGATTATGGAAAATTTGAAAGTTGTCCTTTTTGGGTTGGGACCTATTGGAATTAAAACCCTTCAACTCCTCGAAACAAAGCAAAATTACCAGCTCACAGCTGTCGTTGATATTAATCCTGAGCTTCAGGGAAAAAACGTCAATCACCTTTGTGAGACTAAAAGCTTTGATCTTAAAGTTCAAAATCAAGCCCCTCAAGAGGATTTTGATCTCGCGATTTTTACGACCACTTCAAATTTTTTAAGCCTTATCAAACAAGTCACTCCTATCATTGAACGAGGAATTTCAGTCGTAACAACTTGTGAGGAAGCGGCTTATCCTTACAGACGCTATCCGGAAGAAGCAAAAAACTTTAATCAAAAACTTATTGATCATAAGGCGAGTCTCATTGGAACAGGAATCAATCCGGGTTTTCTTATGGACACCCTCCCTGTTGTTCTTTCAGCAATCACTCAAAAAGTTGACCATGTGAAAGTCACTCGAATTCAAGATGCTTTAAATAGACGGATGCCCTTTCAAATGAAAATTGGATCGGGTCTCACTGTCCAAGATTTCAAGGATAAAGTTTCGAAACTTGAAATACGGCATGTAGGTCTTGAAGAATCCGCCTGGGTGATTATTGATGGACTAGGACTTCAAGTTGAAAAGCTTGAAGAAACAATTGAGCCTGTGACTTGTGATAAAGATGAAACTCTTGGAACTTGGGAATTAAAAAAAGGAATGGTCCGAGGGGTTCAACAAATTGCCAAAGGTTATGACCGCCAAGGCAATATCATCATTGAACTACTTTTTAGAGCATCTTTGAATGAAGGGAAGGATTTGGATCAAATAGAGTTTAAGGGGAAACCCAACCTCACCATCCAAGCCCCCGACGGCGTGAATGGTGATGGTGGTACTGTATCAATGGTTATCAATTCCTTGCGGGCCGCATTCGAAACTCGCCCGGGACTGATAACGCCACTTGAGTTGGTCCCTCAACGGAACCGTTAAACTATTCAGTCATTTTAATCATGTGCTCAATATCAACTGAAGCACTCATTTCTTCATCACTGCCCTCTTCAAATGGGTTCATACACATTTCAGAGTGAAGCAGATCATTTTCAGAGTCCTGCTCGAAGCATATGACAGAAGCTGTTTTTGACTCACAAAGGTCTTGAGCCTGATTTTTCATAAAAACATTGTTCTGCGATCCTGGAAGAACGTGACAAGATTCACCGCAGTTTCCATAGCAGTTCACTTTTGAGGTTTTCTTTGCCTCGCCTTTCATGATGAAAGAACTCGGACCTCTGTTGTTTTTAGCGAAAATGTTTGTTGAAATGAGAAGCAAGCTAGCGATTATTAGTTTCATAAACCCTCCTACCAACGTGCTGAATTAGGTTTTCGACTTAATGTCTTGAACTAAGTTTATGGCCTGACAGAAAATTGACCAAACAAGCTTATGGACGCCATTATATGAGATTTGAAGAAATTAACTCTCCCGAAAATGCCAAAAAAAAGACTCAGTTAAGCCTTAGTCTTTCATTATTTCAGAAAGAATTTTGCTATTTTCAGTACGTTGTTTATAGTCCACATGAACGTCTTTAAAGACAAGCTTACCCTTTGAAAGAATAAATACTGCAGGATGAGCCACCATATGATGTTTTTCGCCGGAGTCAGCCTCAACATCAATTTTATAAGCTGATTTGTATTTTTTCACTAACGCTTCATCAAGCTTGTTAACAATCTTAAAGGCTTTAAGAGATTTCGCTTTGGGATCACTAATAACGGGAAAATTAATTTCAAATTTGTCTCGCATTCTTTTCGACGTACTCTGCTTATCAACACTAATCGCGTAGAGATTAGCCTTTCCTTCAATCTTAGAAAGCAGATCCTTCTTAAGATCTTTAAGCTGAGTCATACAATACGGACACCAAGAACCTCTATAAAAGACTAAGATTGATTTTTTACTCTTTGCCCTGAGGTCTACTTTATTGCCCTCTATGTCCTTAAGCTCCAATTCAGGCACCTTTGAACCGACTGAAAGCCCTTCCATGGCCATGGTAAGATAAGGGAGGAAAAGTAATAGGGATAGGAGTTTCATAGGACCTCTTCTGTTTAGTGTTTATATAGTTTTCGCATGAAATTCCGATAAGTTACATATGAAGTGGATTTTTTTTCTATCATTTATTTGGGGCACTCTCGTTGCTCAATCAGAAGAGATTGAGATCCTTCGTGGTCAAGGAAGAACTTACCTCAAAGCAAAAGAATGCAATGTCTTAGAAAAACAAGCTAAGGCCTTGAAGATGTGGTCAAACAGACTTGGGGAATCGACTTACCTCAATCCTCAATGCACCTGCCTCTCAGGTGAATGCCGCATCGATATCACTCGAGTGAGTCCAATGCTTTTACAAAAATATGAAGGGCACGTTCCAGCGAACTTTGGTCTCAATTGTTTTAGCTCGACATTAGTGGGAAATAAAATTCTTCCTGCTTTGGGTTATGCTTCAAATAACGAAATGGAATTTTGGCTTCGCTCAAAGCTCTGTTTAAAACTCCCACCGAAGGCGGTCAAAACCCCAGGAGATATCATTCATATTCTTAATCCTAATGCCTACCCTCGAGCTCGTCATAGTTTTACTTATATTACTGATGAATTAGCATTTTCTAAAAATGGAACT
>JAUHYH010000009.1 GCA_030426585.1 Bacteriovoracia bacterium | reverse complement strand
CTGCAAAGAATGCTCATCATTCTTTGGTTAATAAAATCAATGAAAGCTTACCGTTGTTAAAAGAAAACGGTTATATGATCGTTCTAAGTTCAACAAATCTCTTTGTTCATAGCCAGAAGAACCGAGTCAATAGTCTTTTGAAAAAAGTAACCTTAGAATCGGTGATCCACTTCCAAGAGGTAAGTTCGAAAGGAGAACTTCCTTCTTATGTTTTCCTTTTTTCAAAAAAACCAAAAGTAATCAATCAACATACCTCTGATTTTTCAAAAAAAGAGACATGTTATAACTTCCGTTTTAGTGGGAAGCTAGATTGTTTTAAAAACTTTTCAATGGTCACTGATCAACTTAATGAGTTTTTCACGAAGCATTTAACAGAGACCCCATCATTCTATAGACAAGATTTCGGGAAAGGCTTTCAGTTAGAGCTTTATCAAGATGCTATTGTTGATGGAAAGTTTATTCATTCGACTTCTGAAAAAAATGAGCAGATTACCCACCCAAGCTTTTTTAAAAAAATGCTTCAGAATTGTATGCCTTTGAGTTATTTCTTCGAGATTCACTCAATTGATGTAGAAAAACTGATTCAGGGAACGGATAAGCATGATTCTCAGCTAAACTTCGAAGAAGAATTTTCAAATATCAACCAGTTTGGAAGTGATCAGTTAGTTTTAATTGTGAACTTTACGGATATCAATAATTACACTCTTGAGCTTTGTTCGTTTGATATCTTATCGGGTAAAGTCTTTCAGTATGGTCTTAGCTCTTGCTATTATTATAGAGTCGTTCCTAAATCTAGAACTTTGAATGCAAATATTTTTAGAGAATTTTTTAAATCCGAGGTAGGTAAACAATTGGCCCAAATGTCTCTATCGGGCTCATATCACCAGGTTCGCTCTAAAGTATCAACGATGCTTGTACCTAAGACATTCTCTTTTCATTCAGAACTGCCAGCTCATTTAAAAGAGTGTTTCAAGTTCTTAAATATTTCAGACCAAGATCTTGGTCAACAGGATTTAAAGTTCGTTTATAAGCAACTTGTGAATTCTCAGAGCCTCTTAATCTCACTTGCTAATCAGTACCCTTATGACATTATTTCTAACTTAACTAATTTTAAAACGGTTGTGAGTAATGGACTTTTTTACAAAGGTGTCCGAGAAGAAGTTTTAGACTTTAACTCTGAAACGATTAAGAAGCAGCTTCTTGCCTGTGACTTAGTCTCGTTTTATCCAAACAATAAAGATTTATTCTTCGAATTCCACGGAGAGCATCGAGAATTACCAGGTCCTTTAGATCGAGTTATCTTGAAGAAAGACAATAATGAAGCTGTTGTAGAGTTTCATAATTCTGAAAAACTAATACTCTCGGTGCATTGCTCTTTTGCATTAGGTTCGTTTTTAAATTACTTATTAGGTCAGATGAAAGGATATCCCATCATCGAAATCCTTAAAAACTTAAAAATCCCAAGAGATGAGATGCTTTCTAAGATCGTAGAGGGCTTCAATGATCGCTCTACAAGCCTTTCAGAATTATTTAAGGTCTCAGAGCAGACCCTTAATTTAATTTTCAAAAATTCATTGGTTTCTAAAGAGTCTTAATCGCTATAAAATTTACGTGATGAGTAAGGATAATCTGATTTCTCATAGAGATCTCTTTAATTATATGAAGTCTAAGGCTTTGGAGTATGAAGCCGAAATCAGTGAACAATTAACGAGTTATAGGGAAAATCAAAGCTATTATTCAAATCGTGATTTCTCGAAAGGGACAATGGATGACCTTATTCGGTCGATTCAAAATTCTCACGTCTCTTATCTTGGCGATTTTCATACCCATGATCAAAATTCAAGAAACTTAATCCGAATTATTAAAACTTTTCTTAAAAATAAATCTAAGTTCGCTATTGGATTGGAACTTGTTCAAATTGACCATCAATCTTATCTTGATGCTTACTTACAAGGTTTTTTAACTGAGTTAGAGTTTTTGGAGTCAATTAATTATTCAGAGTCTTGGAGATTTCCCTGGAGTCATTATCAAATTCTCTTCGATTACGCACAAAAAAATAAAATCCCCGTCATCGCATTAAACACAAAGGGTGATCTAGAACAAAGAGATCAAAATGCAAGTAGGCGGATTATTGACTATGCTAATAAAAACCCTTCAATTCCGATACTCGTTCTTTTTGGTGAGCTGCATATCAATGCCAATAAGCTTCCTCGATTAGTGAAAGAAAGATCAAAAGAAATGAGAATCAGGCAAACAATTATTCATCAGAATCTTGATGATCCCTATTGGAAAATAATTGAATCTGGAAAAAGTATTCATAACTATAAGATTATTAAATTTAATGATCACGAGTTTTGCTTGTTTTCTTCTCCTCCGTGGATGAAGTATGAAAGTATGTGTTATTGGTATGAAAACCTTTTGGGTGATCCCGATTTTGATATTCATGAATATATTATTGAAAAAGGGTTAAAGCTATTCACGGAAGATACTTATGAAAACTCAATTATTGTTGTAAAGCAGGTTTCAAGCTTTCTTGGTTTTAATGGTTCCGAGATTTTAGAAGATATAAATATCTACGATCATTCTAATCTTGATTTTATAGAAGAAAAAATTGCGGATATTTCAGATAAACGCTTAAGAGAGATTTACGAAGAGAAAATTAAACAAAATAAATCTTTTCATCTATATAATACAAATATCCTTTTTTGCTCTAATTATTCGGTGAACCGACTTGCGAGACTTGCCGGTAGCTATATTTCTCATCTTCAAGTCGCTCAGCAGGGTTTTAATATCCAAAAAAGCTCAAGTGAAGACTTCTTTATCTATCTTTTATACGAAAGTATGTACTCGTATATTTCAGCAAAATATTTAAATCCTTTTCTTAAATGTGATATGTATCTAGATATTGAAATGAAGCTAAGGAAGGAAGAAAACAAAGTGAAGAAGAAGATTTATACAGCAGCATTAGATCTAATGAAGGATTTAAAAAAGTATAAAAAGAGAGTAAAAAAACTCAAGCCTTTGGAGGCAGCAGAAGTGGCATCAATCGTGGGCGAAATTTATGGAGACGTATTGTTTAATAATCTTGAGGAAAAAAAACTTCCTGACTATCCATTCTTTATTAATAGTTCATTGAAATTAAGTTACGAAAACTTTTTTAAATTTTTAGAAAAACATATTTTGAAAAATAATTTATATAAAATGCGTAGAAAAAGGTTCTTTTAATGAAGATTGTGATTCAAAGAGTTCTTTCAGCAAAATGTCTTGTAAACAATAAAGAGATCGCTCAGATCAAGCATGGCTATTTATTATTAACCTGTTTCGAGAAAGGTGATGATAATGATTCAATCGACCGAGCAGTTGAAAAAATTCTTAATTTGAGAATTTTTGAAGATGATGATGGAAAAATGAATTTAAATATCTCTCAAGTAAAAGGTGAAATTCTGAACATTAGCCAGTTCACTCTGAGTTGGGATGGGCGGAAGGGCCATCGACCAAGCTTTGATAGATCGATGTCAGCAAGAGAGGCTAATTTAAAATTTGAAATCCTGACGAGAAAACTCAATGATAGTGTTCCTACCCATAAAGGTGAATTTGGGGCGGATATGCAAATTGAACTCATAAATGATGGTCCGGTAACCTTTCATCTTGATCTTTAGACTCAAGTAACTAAACTTTTATTTAATCTTTTTTTACAATTTTCCGATATTTAAATTGATAAGACTTTTACGCCAACAAGAAGGTAGTTATGGCAGATAGTAATGAGAAAAGTTTTAATGACGAGGAACTTGCTGACATCATGAGTGAGATTGAGTCCCTTGAGAGTGAGCTTGTAGAAGATGAAGATCTGTCTGAAGTTGTTTCAGTTGAATCTAAAGATGATAAACCCGTTGAGAAAGGGGATAGTAAGGTGAGCAAATTACCAGTAAAAGGAAAAAGTGAAACGAGTATTAGTTTTGATGTCCAAGGTGACATGAGATTTAATCTCGGTTTTGTTATAGATGGAAAGGCTCTCAACGTTTATGTTGATGCCGACTCCGAAGGTCTTGTCGTGGAAATGGAAGGAGGAATGAAGTTAAATGTTCCTTTTTCTAACTCTAAAGCTGCCTAAGCGAGTTTTTCCATGTCAGTTCAGATTCTTGGCGGTATTGCCAAGGGCCTATCATTAAAAGTTCCGAAAAATCAGTCATTTCGCCCAACGCTGTCGACACTAAAGAGAAAAGTTTTTGATCGTTACCAAAATTTAGAGGGGATAACTTTCGTTGATTGTTTTGCAGGCTCAGGGGCTATTGGACTTGAAGCATTATCAAGAGGGGCTCAAATAGGAATTTTTTTTGAAAAAAACTTTAAACATTATCAGTTTCTAAAAGAGAACGTAGATCTTTTCAATAATAAGTATCAATCTCAACTGGAGTATAAAATAAAATTAAATAATGAAGATTTTTTAAGATCTAGTTATCCATTTGTGGGGAATGAAATAATATTCTTTATTGACCCTCCTTACGCTGAAAAAAATCTTTATTTTAAATCTTTGGAAAAGGTAAAATTGATCCAATCAGACTTGTGGATTGAAGGTGATAGTTCAAAAGGAGTATCAGCAGAAGAAATTTTGGAAAACTCCTTTTTAAAATCGAGCAAAAATTTTAAAATTTATAATCAAGGAACTCATTTTATCATTTGTATAGAGAGATAAATGAAACTTAGTAAAAAAGCATTATCCGCTCAAAAAAGTGTGACCATGGAAGTCAACGAGAGATTTCAATCTATGGTTAAAGAAGGAAAAGAGGTTTATAACCTTTGCTCTGGACAGCTACGGTTTCGACCAACCCCTGAATTTGTTCAATCAATGATAAGCCAAATGAATTACCTCGCAAGTTTTCAGTATCCCTCCGTGCAAGGAAATATTGATTTAAGAAAAAAAATTCTGAACCATTATTCGAATAAGAGACAAGTTGTACTTGAAGAAAATGGCTTTGATGTAATTGTATCAAATGGTTCAAAACATTCTCTCTATAACGCTCTTGGGGCTATTCTTGATCCTGGAGATGAGGTGATTTTGCTTTGTCCTTATTGGGTTTCTTATCCTGAAATGATTCAATTTTGGGGGGCAAAACCTAAGATTGTTGATACTTATCTTTATGATTCATTTTCACCAAGTATTAGTCGTATCGAAGAAGCCATTACCGATAATACAAAGGCCATCATCATAAATAGCCCTAACAATCCAGGCGGGATTTATTATGGTCAAGAGTGGATGAAACAATTCTCTGAAATGATTAAAAAATATAACGAGCTCTACATTATCTCTGATGAAGTTTATGATGATATTTACTATTATGATCCGGGGCCAACTTACTTTTATCAGCGAGATCCTGAGTTACTTGAAAGAACAATCATTACCAATGGAATTTCGAAGTCGTTTTCAGCAACAGGACTTAGAGTGGGGTATTGTCTTGCAAGAAAAGAAATTATTGATGCAATGACAAGGATTCAGAGTCAGACGACTTCAGGGACAAATAGTCTCATTCAAAGAGCTCTCGCTGATTTTAATTTTGATCAGCTGAGAGATTTTCATGAAGAAATTCGAGAAATGTTAAGAGAGTTATCAATCGATCTTCGTGAAATTTTCAGACAAGCAAATCTCAGTCATTGTTGGTACCAAACCAATTCGGCGTATTATTTCATGCTCGATTTTTCGAGAACAGAAATTTATAACGAAGTCTCAAAAGGTAAGGAAGGGGATTACTCAGAGGAAATCTGTGAACTGATACTTGAGAAAATTGGTGTGGCCCTTGTTCCTGGATCTTCATTTGGTCTTAAAAATAGCGCTCGGCTAAGTCTTATACTTGAACCTATGCCCTTTAGAAATGCACTAGAAAAACTTTGCCAATTTCTTAATAACCCCACGTAATTTCTTACTCTCTATTGAAGAATAGCGAATCCAGCTACAATTAATATAGAGGTGTTAGCTATGAAAAAGTTGACTTTTTTTCTCGGATTCCTGCTCCTTTTGTTTTCCTGCGCAGGGGACGATGATTTAGATTTTGAAAAAATTCGTGAGGCGAACTTTCATCTTTCAAAGGGGGAGTGTGCAGCCGCCCTCGCGAAATTAAATGAAGCAACTTCACTTTCGAATGATCCATTTTATATTTCAACACTATCATCAGCCTATGCTTGCAGTTCTGGTTTCAGTGAGATTACTTTTCTTACCACTGATGTGAATAATCTTGTTTCAGCCTCTTTGTATAATTCCCTGGCCACCTTTTCGACTTCAAATGAAATTTCGACAGAGAGTTCTGATTACAATGATTTATTAACAGCAATGAATACGATCATTAATACAACTGATGCAGGGACAAGTGCAGAGCGAGAAGCTCTTTTTGGGACGACATCGACGACTTCTTTAAACTTACAACTATTGATGATGATCTTAGTGCATACAGGTAAATGGGTTCAATATTTTGGAAATGCCGATGCAAATGGTGATAAGGGAGCAGGAACTGGAACTAATAACTGTGCTTTAAATTACGATGATGCGAATGCTCTTCTCGTTATTGCCGGAAGTGCGACTGGAGCCTGTCCTAATCCCCCAGGAATTGTGGGGCATCCAGACTTAGACATACCTGGAGGGGAACCTCTTGCAGATGTTGCACGAAGGGTTTGCCACTTTATTGTTAATCAAAACCAATTATTAGACCTTGTTTTAAATACAACGATTTCAAGTAGTAGTTCCCTGGGAGAGTTAGATGATGTTGCCGGGGATTTGCAAGCGGAAATAACTGCGGCTCAGGCTGCGGCACCTGCAATTGCTCCAATTTTTTCTTTTTATAAATACCAAGATTGTATTGATTGGGCTGTTTCTGGTTCGAACTTCGATACTATTCAAGTTTACTTTGCAGCCTTCTTGGAGACGAACTTTTTATAATGTTTAAATACTTACTTGTTCTATTTTCTTTCTTTTTAGTCCCTTTGGGTAAGGGATATGAAGTTTATATGAAAGAAAGCCCACGAGCTTTATTAATGGGGGGAAGTTACTTAACGTTGGCAAATGATGACCATGCGCTTTTTTATAACCCAGCTTTACTTGGTAGAAATAAAGGCATTGCATTTTATCCGCTAAATCTTGGGATTGGGGCATCGTTTGATCTTGATGACACTGATCGGTTTGATCAAGACTATGACGAGCCTGCTGAAGTTGCCCAAGCCTTTATGAATTATCCTGTTCATGTTTCATTTAGCTCTTCGCCTGGTGTGAAAGTTGGTACTTGGGGATTCAATCTTATATACAACACCCAAGCGAACTTACTGGTTTATAATAATGTTCACCCTTACCTTGAAATTGACTATGCTTATGACAAAGGGTTTGTAACCGGTTTTGCTGTTCCAATAGGTAATGAACAAACCGGGCAGTTGAGCATTGGTGCTTCAGTTAAATACATCAAAAGAGAAGGTTTGTTTAATCGATTTTCGATGTTAGATACCGAAATTATCTCTGCAATTGAGAATAATAGTGAACCTGATGAGATTGCGGCAGCTCTAGGGCTAGGTGAAGACAAATCTTGGGGATTTGACCTGGGGATTGACTACGTAAAAGATATTGGGGGAGATAAGTTAATGGCAGGAGTCTCAATCCTTGATGCGATCGAAACAAAATTTAAAGATGACTCGAATCCAGATGCAGGTTTGTATGATCAGCCAATGACGGTAAACTTGGGGCTTGCATATTCAATGAATTTTGGGCCAGCGTTAGATGTCATCTTTACTACGGACCTTTCACCGATTAACCGAGGCTATAGTTGGGAGCAACAATTTAGGTTTGGAGTCGAAGTCGATCTACCCTCGATCGATATCCACTGGGGTTATAACGATGCAGGATTTTCGTATGGGGTTGAGCTTGATTTTTGGGTAACATCAATCTTTGCTGGACTATATAAGTCAAATATTGGGAAAGGTGATTTTGCTATTTCTTCAAAAAGAGCTCTGATCTTTGTGAGCATCCTAGACTTTTCATATGACGGCTAGTTCGCTAAAGTTAGAAGTGTGAATTCCACGCATTAACTGTCAACGGAGATGGCTTGGATAAGATTTTTGTTCTAGACACCAACGTACTTCTATTTGATCCTCAATCTATTTTTAAATTCGGTGACAATAAGGTTTTTATACCTTTAATTGTTGTTGAAGAGTTAGATCGATTTAAAAGAGATCAAAATGAAAATGGGAGAAATGCTCGAGCTTTCTCTCGAATTGTCGATAACTTAAGAGAAAAAGGATCTCTTTCTCAAGGTGTAAAGCTAGAAAACACTGGAGGAGAGTTAATCATAAGTACCCCTCCTGCTGGAGCTGGTAATCTTGATGCTAACTTAGGAATTAACCTTAATTTAAATGACAATATCATCTTAAGAGATGCAATTTCACTTGAGAAAAATTTCAAAGTAAAAGAAAAAGTCGTTCTCATTTCTAAAGATATAAACTTACGTCTTAAGGCTGATGCCCTTGGATTGGCGAGTGAAGATTACGAAACGACTAATGTTAGTTTTGAGGAACTCTACAAAGGGCAAACGATTGTTGAAACTTCTGATGAGGTTTTAGAAAAATTTTCAAATGATCGATTTATTCCGATTGAAGATCTTCCGGATATAAAGCTTTTCCCGAATGAATATTTATATCTAACGGCGGTAAATAATGGGCACAAAAGAAAGTTAGGGCGTTATTCAAAGAAGAAAAATGGGATTGTCCCATTGATTAATAAAAGAGATGGTATTTGGGGAATTTTTCCTAAGAACCAAGAACAACAATTTGCAATTGATGCTCTTCTAAATGATGAGGTTAATCTTGTCAGTCTTGTAGGAAAAGCCGGAACGGGTAAAACATTATTGGCCATTGCTGCGGGTCTAGAGGCTACTATTAATAAACAAACCTATACGAGAGTTCTTGTTTCAAGGCCCATTATCCCAATGGGGAGGGATCTTGGTTTTCTTCCTGGAGATATTAACGAAAAGCTTGGGCCGTGGATGCAACCCATTTTTGATAATATAGATTACCTCTTTGATAACCGTAGAGGGGAGCGCGATAGAACAACATGGGAAGAACTTATTAATCAAGGGCTTTTACATGTTGAGCCACTGACCTATATCAGAGGACGCTCTCTACCAGGCCAGTATATGATCGTTGATGAGGCTCAGAACTTATCCCCTCATGAGATAAAAACGATTATTACTAGAGCTGGAGAAGGCACAAAAATTGTTCTTACAGGTGATTGTGAGCAGATTGATAGCCCTTACCTTGATTCAATAAACAATGGATTATCCTACTGTATCGATCGGTTAAAGGATGAAGAAATTGTCTCCCACGCATTTTTAAAGGTAGGAGAGAGATCTTTACTCTCTGAAATCGCCAGCCAAAAATTATAACGGAGTAAATCCGTTACCAAAGTTAAAGTTTTGTTAGGAAAAAGAAATCGTCAGTTTTTGTCGATTCCGATCTAATTAGAGGGTACCTATATAAAAGCTTCGGAACACGGAGGTTCTCTTGAAAGCAATATCATGCGTACTTGCACTGGTCTCTACTCTCGCTTGGGGAAATTACGACATTACTTACACTGCTGACAACCAATTGAAGGCAGTCTTTAAAGAGGTTTCTTTAGAATCTCTTGGAGTCTCTAATGTAGATGGTGATCTAGAAAAGTTGGCCCTTGAGGCAATTCTCAAAATTTCAGAAAAGTATAAACTAAAAATTGAAAAGGATTACTTAAAATTCGATTTCAAGAATGAAAGTTTAGTTGGTTCACACTTTCGGTTTCAGCAAATTAAAAACGATACACCTGTTAGGGGTTCTGTTGTTAGTATTAGTTTTGATAAGGAAGCTGAAAAAGTCATAAAATTTTATACAACTTACAAAGAAGTGAAAGATGTTTCTGAGTCTGAAGATGTTAGGGAAGATGAGGCGATCGAGCTTGCTTGGAATCGATCTCAGTTTAAAGGTGAGCTAAAAGAGCTTCCTAATATTGAACTGATTTATAAAGAAATCGGAAATAAAATTGTTCTAGTTTATGATGTAACGTTTACAGTCGGAGAGCCTGTTGGAACTTGGAATGTGTCCGTAGATGCTACAACGGGTAAAATTCTAGAAGAAGAAGACAAGAATATTTACCGAAGACATTATCATGAGCATAACCATGCTAAGAAAAATTCAAAAGTTAAAAAAGCGAGCTTCAAAGAGAATCTTAAAAAGTTAGCAATGAAAGCTTCAAAGTCACTTATCTTAAGTAAGCCTGAGCTCGTATGGAAGGCAGATGGACGTGGGGTTATCTTTGATCCAAATCCGGTGACAACTCTTAGAAATGACTCTTTGAACGATAATTCTCCGGCAAGTGATTTCAATGCTGCTTATATAAATATGGATTTAAAAGACTTAACGGTTAGAGACGGAGTTTATTATTTAGAAAATAGTAATATTAAACTCATTGACTTTGATCGTCCGAATGTTGACCCAAGTACCTCAAACGATGGGGTTTGGGATAACGTTAGAAAAGATGTGAAGTTTAACGATGTAATGACTTTTTACCACTTAGATCTATCAATGAATTATTTAAAATCAATTGGCTATAGTGGTGAAAGAGATATCTTTCCTAATGGTTTAAAGGCTGATGCTAATGGAGTAGGTGGAGCCGATAACTCCTATTATCAACCAGCTAACAAAAGACTGGCTTTTGGGCATGGTTGTGTCGATGATAACGAAGACACCGATGTTATCCTTCATGAATTAGGTCATGCAATCGAAGATCATATTGTTGGTGGCTTTAGTGGTGGTGATACAGGAGCCATTGGAGAAGGTTTTGGAGATTATTGGGCTGCTTCTTATAGTTATACTCGTGAAAATGGTGACTTTAAACCAAATTGGGTATTCAAATGGGATGGGCACAACAGTTGCTGGGGAGGGCGTAAGTTGAACGCCTTAGAAGCAAAGTATGATCATAGTAGAAGGTATTATGCTCATGCGAGACTAGGAAGCGATGTAACTGATGAGTTATGGTCAACTCCAATTTTTCAAGCCTTTAAAAGTCTTATGGATGATGGAAAAGCAACATATGATGAAATTCAAAAAATCATCATTGAAGCTCACTATGGTCTTGGCTCAGGTATAAAGATGAGAGACATGGCAACTTCAATCATTAATACCGTTTCAAGACTTTACCCAAATCGAGGGATTGAAGAGTATTACATTTCAAACTTTAAAAGACATAATATTATCGAATAAAATCGTTCGATTTTATTATGAATATGTTTAATCTAAAGGGGCAGGAATTCTGCCTCTTTTTTTATCTATTGTTTTCAATTGATCGCAGATAATCCCATAAGTTGTCGAGACAACCCTGAGCTTCTCGAAGAAGATCTTCTTTGGGGTAAGAGTTATCATCTTCATCAAGTAAGATTTCAAAAAGAGATTTTACTTTAACGATTTCATTGGAAATATTATGGCGGAGCTGAGATTTATTAGTCATGGTCGCAGTATATATGTTGTATACAGAATAAATCAAGTTAGACTGCTAAAATCACTTCGGTACCGAAGTGATTGTTTCGTAAGTGAAACATTAAAGCCTGATACTTGAAGAGTAATTAATTCTCGTTTAAAAAATAATTTATGAGGATTACAGATCAAGAACTTGATAGAAAAGCGATTACTCTTTCAAAGGCAATTCAAGTCAAAGGGATAGAGTTAATTAATGTATTGAGTGAGGTTGATAGAAGAAAGAGCTATGCCGAGCACTCGTATAGAAGCTTGTTTATGTATATCGTAAGGTTTTTAGGTTTTTCAGAGTCCCAGGCTGCTATTTACAACAAACTTGTTAAAACTAAAATTTTGACTAATTCGAATGTAAAAGAGATGGCTCTCTGTGGAGAGGTTAGCCTCGGGGTTTTGAGTCTAGCTGGTCAGCACGTTCGAGAGAATCCTGATGTCTATAAAACACCCAAAAAAGTAGAGAAGTTTGTTGAATCCCTAAGGGGAAAGACGAGAACAGAGGTCGATATTCAATTAAATCCACAAAAACCAAAATCGGTAATAAAGGTCCAAGAAAAAACCTATATTGATCTTCAGAGAGTTAAGAGAAAGCTAAAGTTAGAAGAGATGAATGACAATGATGTGATCGCTTATTTAGTAAACAAAGAGTTAGCTGAAGGGAAGACAATAAAAAATAACAGAACAATAACTTCTAAGACAAAAGCAGTGTTATTGAGAAGAGCAAAGCATAGGTGTGAATTTATAAAAAATGGAAAAAGGTGCAGGGCAACTAATTACTTAGAAGTTGATCATATTATCCCAAGATCTAAGGGTGGATCAAATCACCTTGCTAACCTAAGGGTTCTTTGTCGAGCTCACAACCAACGATTCTGGATAATTGAAACCATAAAAGATTTAAATACCGGATAATTGATTGAGATGAGAGCAATGTTTCTCTATAATCTTTTTAAAGGAGAAACGATGGATCAATCAAGTAACTTTCCTTACATTCATGGATTTTCACCAGAGGAACAGAATCGGTTAAGGACCCAGGCTCTTTTTGGTGAGTACGCAATATACAAAGAAATAAATTTCTCTAAAGTGAAGAAAGTTTTAGAGATTGGTTGTGGAACAGGGGCTCAGACTGAAATCCTCTTGAGAAGATTTCCCGATTTAAAACTTACTTCGATCGATATGAGTGATAAACAACTTACTGAAGCTCAAAGATTATTGGGGAATAACCCAAGAGTTAATTTCTTGAAAATGGATGCACAAAACATTCAACTAGAAGAAAAATTCGATGGAGCTTTTATTTGTTGGATGCTGGAGCATGTTCCTTCTCCGGAAAAAGTGCTTGCAAGCGCACTCAAGTCACTTCGCCAGGATGGGGTGATCTATATAACAGAGGTCATGAATTTTAGTTTTTTCCTTGACCCTTATTCACCAAATATTTGGAAATTCTGGATGGCGTTTAATGATTACCAGTACGAAAATGCTGGGGATCCCTTCATCGGAGCAAAGTTAGGGAATCTACTTCAGAAGGTGGGATTTAAAGATATTCAAACCCGAGTCACAACCTGGCATTTCGATAATCGCTCGCCAGAACAAAGAAAAGAAACAATTCTCTTTTGGAAGGAACTCATGCTCAGTGGAGCAGATCAACTATTAAAAGAAAATGTAATTTCCGAAGAAGTTATAGAAAACAGCAAGAAAGAGTTTGATAATGTCGCAAATGATTCGAATGCTGTTTTTTATTATTCATTCATGCAAGCTGAGGCAAGAGCTTAAAAAATCACAGGGAAAGTCTTTACTATAGACTCCAGAAACTAGTTCAATAAGATCACTTGGAAGATCTGATCTTTGATATCCTGTAGCTAAGTAAATTTGATTAAATCCTCTCTGTCTTAAATCTATAATATCTGTTTTATCAAGTAGCGATTCACCTAAGTTTACATCTAAGAACAGATAGCATGGGGTGAGAGGTATCTCATTTTTTATCTGATTAATACTATTGAAGGTGAAAATTTTTAAACCTTCATATTTTTTCGAATTGATTTCCCAAATTTTTAAAATGGTCTCGTCATCATCAATGAGGTAAATATTGATTGTGTTCATGATGAAGTCAGCTCGACTAGCTTTCTAAGACTAATTGAATCCGTATAATTTCCGAAAAAAGCGGCATCTTCTTGTTTATCTAACTTCTTTTGGACTTTGATAAGATTTGAATTATAGAGAGGAAGGCCATAAGAGTGAGAGAACATTTTTTGTTCTACTAGAGATGTTTTATAATTCGTGAGTAAAGGAACGTCATCAATATTGATCTTAGTCTTAGAGATTACTGTATAGCTAAACTTGGGGTATTCTCTTTGAGGAAATATTTCGTGATTTGCAAGAATTCCCATAATATTTTTGGATTCTTTTGCATTAAAGAGAAGACCAAAGCATCCCTTAAGTTCCTTTATTTCGTCTTTTAAAACAAAACATGAGGAATGAATAGGAACGCTCTCAATACTATTCAACAGGTTATTAATGTCAGGGTGAGATTTTAGTAATTCAGCGGCACTATGAGGGTCGGTACAAACAAGTGAGTTCTCTTGCAAAGGTGTATTAGAGTTTAAGTTGCAATGATCACGAACCTTCTTTGAAAGTGCATCAATGAACTCCTGCATTCCTCCTTTGAAGCTTAAGCTCTGAAGAGGAGAACGGTTTTTTAATTTTGATGAAAAGAAATTGTGATAAGGAAGTCCTTCAAATTGAGAGAGCCCCGGTATGACTGCTGTGGCACTAAGATCCTCAGAGCCTGTCGCATAAACTCCTCGGAAAATAGGCGTTAAAACCTCATCGCAAATTTCCTCACTTAAAAGAGGAGTGAATGCTTCTTTTAGAGAGCAATTACTCAAAGGTGGTATCGGACGAAAAAGGTTTTTAAAAACTTTTAAAAGTTCTAAAAAGCTTAAAGGGGGGAAGGATTGAATTTTACCTTTTCGATAAACACACTTTTTTAAGCCTTTAGTGGCAGCGATAGGAGTAAGTTCAAGATCACTCAAGAGTTTTTCAACTTCAGGAGAATGAACAATGGCGTTGGCTGCCCACTCAACCGGGCCATGTTCAGTTAGATCCGTTTGTAGTTTTCCACCGAGGCGGTTCGACTTTTCATGAAGAGTAAAATCAATTCCCTCTTTTTGAAATCGATAGGCTGCAAGGAGTCCTGAGATCCCTCCACCGTAAATGTGAACTTTTTTATTAAGATCTAAATGCCCAAGCCAGAACTTATTGATTGGCAAGGTCCTTCACCAATTCCTTAAGTTCACCTGTTTCAAACAATTCAACGATAATATCGTTTCCACCAAGAAGTTTTCCATTGAGATAAACTTGCGGAAAGGTTGGCCAGTTTGAGAACTCTTTAATTTCTTGTCTAAGTTCAGGGTCTCTCAGGATGTCATATGTTCTATAAGGGACTTGTAAGTGAGTGAAGATCATTGTTGTATTTTTTGAAAAACCACATTGTGGGAAAAAAGCATTTCCTTTCATGAAAACGACAAGAGGAGCAGCATTAATAATTTTTTTGATTCTTTCAGCGGTATTTTCTTCATCAAATCCAGTAGGGATTTCATTTCCGGCAAGTGATGCATGTTCATCATCTACTTTATTTCCAACAATATTAAATGGGTTATCTGACATTACGGACTCCTAAGGTTTTTTAGTTTTAATTTTTACAGCATGGAGTTGATCTTTAAACTCTTCTTTCAGAATATCCATCACCATTTGATGTTGTTCAAGAAGTCCCAGACCTTCAAACTTTGCTGAAGTGATTTGAACTTCAAGATGATCATCGGATGCCCCACGCATGGGTCCAACATAAACGTCATCCCCAACAAATTGAGATTTTAAAAGTTCTGAAATTTTTTGAGTAATTGATGCTTCCATTAGGCCACAAAATAACTTGTTATATAGGTTAGTATTCTTAAGGTATAAGTCGTGATCCCAAGTTTCTTATGAAGCGAGCGATCAGTCGTTTCCCCTTTGTATATCTTTCTTCCAGTATAGATCATAAACCCATAAAGAAGGACTGTCAGTACTGCGAAACTCACATGGATATTGAGAATCATAGGATTTCTCATGGCCCCCGCAGCTTTAGCGATGGCGCCTCGAGAGAGTTCGATCTGAAGAATTAGGATCAGGTCCCAGGCAATAGTCGTACCCATGATTCTCACGTGAGCCAGCCTCTTCCTTCGAAGAATAACTCCAATAGTCATGAGAATCACAATCAACGTTGATTGAGTCTGAAAAAGGATTTGTTCCATCCCGTTTCTTTAGCACACAGTCATAACCTCGGCTAGAGTATGCATTGCAAAAAAACGAATTTGCAATAGTTGTTGAGCTTGGGTCTTGGCCCCAGTACACTTTTGCCTTCATGGCATTAGGCAAATGGGCATTATTAGACATAGAAACCACAGGGATAGACCCCTCGCTTGATGACATCATTGATATTGGCTTTCTTTGCTTTGAAGGCACTAAACTCACCAAAAAATTCTCAAGTCTCGTGAGAACAGATCTTAAAATCTCGCCATTTATCACCCACTTAACGGGAATCACTCAAAAAATGGTGGATAAGGCCCCAGTCTGGGATCAAATCAAGAATGAACTTCATGACCTCGATGAACATTATATTATTGCTCATAATGCAGCTTTCGAAAGTTCATTCTTAGGACCTCATTTCGATGAATTAGTGATAAAGCCGACGAACTCGGAGCTTGATAGACCCTTCGGAGACAGTATTCCGTTTCTCGCGGCAATGCATCCAGGAAGGTCTTCTCTAAACCTTGAGTCCTTTATTGTTAATTACGGGGTAGCGGACTCAGAAGTTCACAGAGGTTTTGAAGATGCTCAAGACACCCTGAAAGTCATGCTTCGAACTTGCTGGGAGTTACAGAAAGATAAAATTCGACTTGAATATATTCAGGATCAATTCAAAAATTTTTCAGAGTATTGGTTTAATGAGTTTATTAATCTTTCAAAAGATGAATTAAAAGAGATCGCAGAGCAAATCGACTTTAATATTGAAGATTATGAACTGAACAAAAATATTACTATCCCGAATGATACTCCTTTGGATTTTAATGCCGAGTTTTCTGCAGAATCTCTAAAGGCCGTTTTTCAGGATGAAAGTCTTTGGAAGACTTTTATTCCAAAATATCAATACCGAAAACAACAAGAAGAAATGGCCCTAAAAGTAGGCCAATCTTTTAAAAATGGAATTCATAGTTTAGTTCAAGCTCCAACGGGAACGGGGAAGTCTTTTGCTTATCTCATTCCGGCTTTAAGCTTTGCCAAGCAAGAGAAAAAAAGGGTTCTTGTCACGACGGGAACAAAAGTTCTTCAAAATCAATTACTCGAAAAAGATCTTCCCAAGGCACTAAGCCTGCTTGGATTAAATGAGCATAACTGTAAAGTGACGAAGCTGATTGGGACTCAAAACCACTTGTGCCAAGCGAAATTTGAGCATTCTAAAAATGAACAAAGCTCACTTTTTGCTGATCTCGATTTTTTTGAAAAATTCTCTCAAGTCTATTTTGATATTCTCTTTTTTGATAACTCAAGAAGACCTTATAACGAGATGTTAACTCGTGAAAACCTCCCGTATGCCTTAAAGAGAATGATTCCAGATTTCGATCAGGCGTCGCAAGACCTTGCCGTCGACTTTAAATCTTGTCTTGGTCATAAATGCCCTCATGTCTCGGATTGTTCTTACTTCATCGGACTTGATGAAGCCAAAAAATCTCAGGTGGTGATAGGGAATCATGCTCTGACTTTTCTTTGGCCTCAATCCATTGAAAGACCTGAATATATCGTTTTCGACGAAGCTCATAAAGTGGAAGAAACTGCGACCAGTGCTTTTAGCTTGATCACAGGCTTTAAAAAGCTTGAGTCATTTTTAAAACCAGAAGGGGGAACCTCTGGAATCGGTGCGCTTTTTTACTTGATGGGGCTTGAGGACGATGAAACAGTTTCAGAGTTAAGACGTGAGCTTATTATTAAACAACAAGATGCTCGAAATCATTTGAATGGCCTTGAGATGATTGTAGGTAAAATGGCCCACAACCTCGACCGTTATAGCTCAGAATATTGGAATGAAATTCCTTATTTTAAATCTCAGCAATCAACACTTGAAGTGTCTTTCTCAAACGAACTTGTCGCTTTGAGGGATGCCCTTCTGGATATTAAATGGAAGCTTGCTCCTCAATATGAAAAATTTGAAGGAAAGGAGTGGGAAGAGCAGAATGGTCTTTCCGCTTGGACGTACTTTAGAAGTTATTATAACCAACTAGAAGAATACGAAGTGGCCATGACGATCTTCTTAAATGAAGATGAAGAATATTGTCGTAGTGTTCGATTTCACGAGTCCTATGGTTGTGAGTTAAGTTCTATTCCCATTGATATTGGACGAATCGTTCATCAAAAACTTCTTGAACCAACCAACTCTGTTGTTTTTACTTCAGCGACTTTAGGGAATATGAAAGGGGATAGAGGAACCATTAATATTGAATGGTTAACCGGTTATCTTTATACGGAACCGGCGAAGCGATTTAAGAAAGGTCTTTATCTTGATCCTGTTTTTGATTATGAAAAGCAGGCGAAGGTCTACTTTTCTGATGATCTTCCTCCCATTTATAGAGGAGAGTATGTTGATCATGTTGTTGGTAAACTCCTACCCGTTATCGAAGCTATTCAAGGAAAGACATTACTTTTATTCTCATCTTACAAACGGTTTGAAAGGGCCCGAGAGATCTGTCTTGAGAAACTTCAAGGGAAACTTGAAATCTTTTACCAGGGAATGGGGGCTAATGTTGTTGAAGACTTTAAGAATTCAAAGCGAGCAGTACTTCTAGGGTTAGAAAGCTTTGGAGAGGGGATTGATATTCCCGGTGAAAGCCTTCAGCTTCTTTATATAGATAAAGTTCCTGACCTAGGGATGGAGCTGATTTTTGATCAAAGGAAAAAGTTCTTTGATCGTAACTTTGGAAACAGTTTTTCTGAGTACTTCATGGCCACAAGGGCCCGAAAACTCCAGCAGAAACTAGGACGCCTAATTCGTTCTACTGAAGATAACGGTGTTATTATTGTTACTGATTCACGGATGAACCGCTGGAAAAGTCGGACTTTCGATGAATTTTCCAAGCTTTTAGAGCCTTATAGAGTCCAACGCCTTCCTTTTGAAGAGGCCATAGAGCATTCTCAAGAGTATTTTCAGTAGACAGCTTGTAATTATTACTGGAATTTCAAAAGCTTACATCTAAACATGCTAAAATTTTGGCATGAAAACCTTAATTTTATTCTTTCTCACTAGTAGTGCTTTTGCGTCAGGTCTTCCTGTAAAAAATCTCGTTTGTGATCCGTATAACGTTTCTAACCCCTGGTTAGAAGATGTGGCAGTTGTTTCTGCCGATAAAGACAAAATTGAAATTAAATTTGAAGCTTTTCCATTAAAAGGAGAGTTTTTGAGCTACCCGGGAAGTGAGACTATTTCTTATGAGCTAGAGCAAATGGACTCAACAACAGGGTGGTCTTGGACAGCAACGCTAAGCCTACAGGAATATGGAAGTCAAAAAACTCGTTTCCTCGTGGTAACGGAAGTTCGTGGAGGAAATAAAATCCGCCATGAGTATACTTGCGATAAAAAGTAATCTTGATGAAATTTTTGACTCTATTTTTTCTTACCTCAATTGCTTATTCTGAAGTAAGCGTTGTTAATAAATCGAAGGGAAATATTTTTCTCCAGGCTAAGAATTGTGACGTTCTAAAAAAGAACTTTAATGCCATTAAGCAATGGAATTTTGATAAAAAAGATTTAAGTAGCACTTCCGCAAGTTGTTCTTGCTCAGAAAATAAATGTGAAGTAAGTATTTCTGAAGTTCTTCCCAACCATATTAAACAATTAGAAGGTAAGAAAACGAAAGTTGCAGGACCAAATTGCTTGAATACGGCTTTGTATGACCAAGGATTAGTTGAGAGCAGGCGAATTAGTACAGATGCGGAGTTAAAATTTTGGGTTGAAAATAATTTTTGTAAACCTATTCCTATAAATGAGAAAATTTCAGCAGGAGATCTCTATACTATTCATCATGGTGAAGGCGACTTTATTCTCCATGGTTTTACTTATATCTCTGAGGACCTTGTTTTTTCTAAAGGTGGTCCTCAAGTCGAAGCTCCTTTCGAGTTAGCCTCTTTGGAAACGATGTTTAACTATTACAAGGTTCCTAAGGAATGTTGGCATGTTGAAGATAGAAACACGACAAATTGTTCAAAATATGGAATTGCTTATCGTTGTGAGAGTTACGAAGAGATTCTTGGAAAGAAAAAAATCAATGGAATAGATCTTCAAAATGTTATTTTAGGTTTAGATATGCTTTCTCATAAAATAGAAAAAATGATTTTTTCAGGAGAATCAAGTATTACGCAGCCAAAAATTTCTTTGAAAAGTAACTTAGAAAAATTCCGAATAAATATCCTCGATAATCGTGATCGTTCAGATCTTACTGAAAATGAAAAATTTTATTGGCAAATGATTTGGTTAAGATTTCAAGCAATGGTTAAGCAATTAAACTAGGCAAGCATATGCTCAGGCATTTGGAACTTTCTTAATCTTGTAAGACTGACCTCGGTGCCATCTTCTAATATGGCATGTATTGGAATGGCATTATCTTTTGTTATATGAAAGGTAATAGGGACTTCGGCATCACCTTCGTTCTTCCAAGTATCACTTTGGTAAACATTAATATCAAAAGTACTATATTCTTCACCTTGAATATTTCGAACTTTCATTTTTGAAGTTTCATACTCAACAAAGATATGCTCTTCTTGGGGAAGCTTTTCAAACTGCCAGAGGTTATAACTTCTCATAACAACATAAGGGATTCTAGCAGAAGCTTCATATTTTCTACTCAGAGCAAAAAGGCATTTTGTAAGGAATGTTGGGGCCATAATAAAAATTTTCTTTGAAAGGGGAAGATCTTCCGCCTGAACAAAATCTTTATTTTGGAACGTGTAGTGAAGTTTATTATCCATTGTATTGTAGATAAATGACTCTTCAACTTCATTCGTTCCCAATGATCGTTGAGTAATAACTTTTACGGGAGAGTAGGAGTCAGTAAGTTCGTAAAGAGTTGAGATGTTTAAAAACTCACCATTGTCGAGTCTTGCAACAAAATTAGAAGCGAAAACCTGGTGTTTATTTTCATAGTTTTCAAAAATCTCAAAATTTTCTTCAGCGTATGTTTCTCCCAATCTTATATAGTTATAGTTTCCCATATAGGATCGAATGAGAGTCCGCCGATCAAACTTAAACATCGACATAGAGATATTATAGCTTGTTTGTTCTAATTTTTTGTATCACTGCAACCAATTCCTGATCGAATTGGTCTTGATTGACGATAAGATCTGCAAAAGCTCTTGAAGGCTCCACAAACTCATCATGCATTGGCTTAACCTGGGAATAAAATTGATTTCGGACGCCTTCTTCTGTTCGACCACGCTCAACAGTATCTCTTCTTAGTCTTCTTCTGAATCTCTCGTTTTCTTCACAGTCTATAAAGATTGAGTAATCAAAAATTTCTCTTAGTTTGGGTTGAGAAAGAATGAGAATCCCATCAACAAGGACGATATCCTTAGCAGGGAAGTGAGTCGTTTCTTTTTTTCGCTTATGGGTTGCAAATTCATAGATGGGAACATCAACGTCTTGTGAAATTTTCAATGTTTTAAGTTGTTGGGCCATGAGATCAAAATCAAGCGAATTGGGATGATCAAAGTTTACTGATCCTCCATCATAATCAAATTTTGCACTTTGATCGATATAGTATGAATCTTGAAAAAGAATTCCACTCTTTTCATCACCAAGTTCTTCATGAACCTTTCTTGCAAAGGTGGTTTTTCCAGAGCCACTCCCACCAGCAATAGCAATAATTTTTACTTGGTTTGAAATAGCCGATCTCCTGCATCTCCGATACCTGGCACAAGGTATCCTTTATCATTTAATTCTTCTTCAAGTGCAATGGTATAAATCTTTACATCGGGATGAAATTGTTTGATTTTTTCAGCACCTTCCCTAGAAGCTAAAATCGTTAAAAATCGAATTTCTCCAACTTCGTATTGTTTAAGCCTATCGATACAAGCAACTGCCGTATCTCCTGTTGCTAACAGGGGGTCAAGAAGTAGTGTCGTCTTTCCTTTAGATTCGCTGGGGATTTTGAAGTAGTACTCAACCGTATTTCCAATAAATTTATCTCGGTAAATTCCAATATGACCCGCTCGAGCGAAAGGCATTAGCCCAAGGATGGCATCCATCATTCCATTCCCCGCCCTCATAATAGAAACAAGAATTGGAGCTTTTTCACTGGAGACCCGGTCAACTTTTGCTTTACCCATGACTGCATCAACTTCTTCAGCTTCCGTAATAAGATCTCTACATGCTTCGTAAGCAATAAGTGAGCTCACTTCTTTAACAATCTCTCTAAAGTTATGAGAGTTCGTTTCTTTGTTTCTTAAAAGACCAAGTTTATGCTTTAAGATGGGATGATCGACAATAATAACGTTATCCATATAATTTAATCTCCTAAAAGACAGTACCGTCAAGTTGAAGGTTTAAGGGAGGCTTTCCTTCTCTTTTTTCATAGGCGATTTTTCGCCCAGCTGCCCATGTTCCACCTTCAAGAATTTTTACTAAAGGAAGTTCACTTGAGGTTTTATTTAATCGAGTGCGTATAACATCAGCAAGAATATCAAGAAGAGCAACTGTTAATGCTCTCCATTCAATTATGAAATCAGAGTCGACTGTATAGGGTTCTTTTTTTAGTTTAGGATCTCTGATTTCAAGAAGTCCAAGATCTAAAAACAAACCACCATTACGGTATTCAGGAAGACCTGTCATCCCATCGAGGTTATTAACCTTGAAATCATTGTTCTCAAAGATCTCAACGAGCGAATAGGTTAACCACTGAGAGAGTTTGTGAAAAGGGACATATTCTTTTCCATGGCCAAAGTCATATTCCCAGATGTCGGCAACATTTGTGTCTTCAAAGTTCATCCGTTTAGGCCAAACGTCATGGTATTCTTTTAAAACAACTTTTAAAAGTTCTTTGGCCTCAAACTCTTTTGGCATTTTTTTTAGGAGTGTAGAAGGGCGGTCTTTTTCCCCAAGTTTATTAAGTAAAGAAACTCGTCCGGAAATTCCCTGGAGAGGATTTGATTCAGAAACTTGGAAACATTCTGAAAAGTCTTTAACTGATAAATTCTTCAACTTCTCTTGAGTTGAAACAAGCCCCGATTGGTAAAGGGCGACGCTTGCAACGGCCAATCCTTCTGAACGGGTGTATTCGGTTCCATTTTCATTGAACTTCCAATCAGGTCCTGCACCGGCATCGACAAGGACAGAAATAAAAACAAGATCAAGGAGATCTTCGGCAGAAAGTCCTTCTGTCCGCTTTACTCCTCCTGCATTAATATGATTGATTCGTCCGTGGTAAGGATAATTGTCATCGGGGTAGTTTTGCTTTGAAACCTCAATGACAAAACTAGCAACTTCATCTAATTTTTCAGGATTATACTGAAAATGAGTTCCGCCGTTTTCACAAACAGCGAGCATCTTATGTGACTGTTCACGCACAAAACCAGAATCAAGTATGGTTTCTAGGTTAATCAATATCTCTTCCCTTCACTTTCTCTAGCTTATCTCCGGACTTCACTTCTCCTGCGGTGAAATAACCAGCCGCTTTTTTCGCTTCCATTTCAACTTGAGCATCTGCAGGAATCAGCTCATCGGGAATTGATAATCGATTTACGACCTCAATTCCACTTCCAACAATGGCATCATATTTCATATTACTCATCGAGTGGAGGTTATGAATTTTCTTTACGCCGAGGTAATGGAGAACATCTGGCATCAGTTCTTGAAAACGAGCATCTTCAACTCCAGCTACACATTCAGTTCGATGGAAGTATGTAGCCGCACTGTCTCCCCCTTGTTGCCTTTTCCTCGCATTATAGACGAGGAACTTTGTGACTTCTCCTAATGCTCTTCCTTCTTTTCGAAAGTAAACAATAAGGCCGACGCCCCCTTTTTGAGCGGTACGAGCAGCATCCTCAATTCCGTATGTGAGATAAGGACGGCAAGTACAAATGTCAGAGCCAAAAACATCTGAACCATTACACTCATCATGAACTCGACAAGTGAGTTCTGTTTTTGGATCAGCTAGCTTCGATGGATCTCCAAAAATATAAGCAGTGCTACTTCCAATAGGAGGAAGGAGGATTTTTAAATCAGGACGAGTCACGAGTTCAGGAAACATTCCTCCCGTTTCTTGGAAAAGAATTTTACGAAGTTCACCTTCTTCCATTCCAAAACGTTTTGCCATTCCAGGAAGGTACCAGACGGGTTCAATAGCAACTTTCGTTGTTTTGATACTGCTATCTTCTAAAACAACTTTTCCATCGATTTTAAGTTTTCCTTTTTCGATACTTTTTTCAATTTCAGGAATATGGAGTCTCGCTTGAGTTACGGCAATACTTGGCCGGATATCCATTCCTTCTTTGATAAGGTCACTAAAGTGTTCGTTGATTTGTGCTCCCCAAGGGTCGATTGAAACGATTCTCTCCGGATCAAACCAAGAATCATAAGGTCCAATACTGGTTGTGGCCTCAGTGTTTTCAAGGTCTGCCTTATGGTCCTGAGGGAAATGTCCCGCAGCGATTGAAAGCGCTCGATAAACCGTATAACTCCCACTGTGAGTTCCAATCGCATTTCGGTTCGACTTATCACTGATAGTTGCAATGACGGGTCCTCGTTTTTTAGGATCCTTATTTCCCCAATCAACTTTGGGAATATCTTTATAGATTTGATTCGTGTGTGAGGTCAGAACAACGTGTGACGCTCTTTTAAATTCATGTTTTTCCATTAGCTCATCCAATTTTCATCTGTTTGTTTTTCCCACTTTGTGGTGATCTTTCGAACATCTGTCCAAAAGTCGAGGGAGTGGTGACCCGTAATATCGCCGTGACCAAATTTAGAATAATTAATCCCTCCAAAAGAGAAAGGTTCTCTAGGGACAGGAACGCCAATATTAACTCCAATCATTCCTGCACTTGCTTGAGAGATAACCGTTTCAGCTAAGGGGCCACTTGAAGTAAATACCGAACAGGCATTTCCATAAGGATTATTATTTTCAATTTTTATAGCATCAGAAATACTTTTGCACCGAATGATAGAAAGAACGGGGCCAAAAAGTTCTCGTGTCGCTGCTTCCATCTCTGGCTTCACATTATCAAGTATGGTTGGACCTAACCAATAACCACCTTCGTATTCTGTTGAGACTTTAGGGTTTCGGCCATCGAGCACTAACGTTGCTCCTTCTGATACCGCTTTCTCAATCGCTTGATTTAAGAACTCGACTTGTTCTTTAGTGATGATCGCACCCATAGTATTTCCAAGTTCCATACTTTCAGCGCGCTCTTTGATCTTAGAAATATGAGCGTCACAATCACCAACGGCAAGTAACACAGACGCGGCCATGCAACGTTGCCCGGCACATCCTGTAAAAGAATCACTGATTCCTTTTCCGGTAAGTTCTTCGTTCGCATCAGGCAGAAGAATGATATGGTTCTTGGCTCCACCTAAAGCAAGCGTTCGCTTACCATTTTTTGCTCCTCGTTCGTAAACCAGTTGAGCAACTTTGCTGGAACCAACAAAGCCAACAGCATTTATTCCTTTATGATCAAGAATGGCTTCGACGATCTCTTTTCCACCTTGAACGACAGAAAGGACACCAGCGGGAAGCCCCGCTTTTTTAAAAGCTTCAGCAATATAATAAGAAGTTAATGGAGTCTTCTCCGAGGGTTTCCAAATATACGAGTTTCCTAAAACGATGGCGATAGGAAGTGTCCACATTGGAACCATCGCAGGAAAATTAAATGGAGTGATGTTAGCAACTACGCCGACGGGCTTTCTTCGGTATTCACAAAAGACACCCCGAGAAACCTCTAGCTTTCCCCCAAGATCTAAGTTTTGAATTCCGATAGCAAACTCCAGAACTTCAATCCCTTTCATGATTCCTGCTCGAGACTCAGCGAAAGTTTTTCCGTTTTCGAGACTGACAACTTCTGAGATTTTTTCGATATCATTCAAGAGAACTTCTCGAAGATTGAACATCACTTGGGTTCGCTCTTTGATAGGTTTTGCGGCCCAGTCTTTTTGGGCTTCGGTTGCGGACTTAACCACCTTGTCGAGATCAGCGCTGGTACTTTCAGTGATTGAGCCAACTACATTTCCAAAATAGGGGCTAGTAACTTCTAAAGGTTTTCCACTGGCTTTAGTCCATTCATTATTAAGAAAGTTTTGAATGTTTAATTCGGCAGCAGGTTTATTAATTTTCATAAGATCCTTCTAATTACTTGTAAAAAGCTATTCTATAGAGAAGCAGAGGATTTTACCAGATTCAACACAATGGGTTAGGAAGCTGTTTAATCATCCATTAAGAAGTGGAGAATAATATAAAGGAAGAGCGTGAGGCCGAAAGACGCAAAAAGAGAAAGCACAGCAATCAATCTTACGAGCGGGAGTTCAATGGCCATTTTATTACTGATTCTTGTGCACACTCCTAAGATTTTTGGGCGATAGTACTCAGTGAGGGAGTCTTCACGGGGAAGAAAGAACCAGCATAGAGGGTAAAGAAAGAAGCCAACCCCAAATCCGAAAACCGAGAAGAGGTATATTAGTCTTAAAGCATTGGGTTTAATATCAAAGGCCTTGCCAATTCCTTCGAAAACACCTCCGACAACACCATCTTTCGATCGAACCCAATAATATTTCTTTATAGTCAGCTCTTTACCCATGACCCGATTATAATCAGATGTGATATGGTGTGCCTATGATCTTCTCTAGACTCTCTGAGTTAGAAATTCATGGAATTACCGAAATCTTAGAAAAGTATGGGCAGAGCTATGAGGTTCGAATTTCTGATCATGTTGAAGAGCAAAATGCCCAAGATAAAAAGGATTGGCTGGCAGCCTATCACGTGAAAGTTGCTTCAACTGATCTGCTCGAAATTGAATTTGACCCAAAGCCTTTACTAGAGGTCGTTTCCAAAGATGATCAAGAAACACTACTCGGTCTAAGAATCGTCTTAGATCAAGATAATGTTCTTTCTGAGCAAGAGCTAAGTGAGCAAATTGCAAACAGCCATCCCCGAAAACCTGGTTTTTTCGAAAAAATTATCGAGGGGCGACTTTCAAGAATTTATGGGATTGTCGCTTTGCTAGTGGGGCTGTTTTTTGTTCTAAAAAGACTTCAGTCTTGGCTTCAATAAAAACAGTTGTTACTCGGTTTTTTATCCCAAAATACAAACCTTAGAAAACCCTCTCTAGACCTCTAAAATTGTTCAAGAATCGGTCTAAATAATGTATCTTTTGTGAAACATCACAGCTACAGGTAAGAACTTATGATTCGAATCAAAAACGGGTTGGATATCCCTATTGCGGGAGCCCCCTCTACAGACATTTCTCGTTTTGAAAAAAAACCAAAAAAAATTGCAGTCATCGGTGCTGACTTTGTCGGAATGAAACCGACGATGAAAGTTCAAGTTGGTGATAAAGTTAAAATTGGTGACGTCCTTTTTACAGATAAAAAAACTGAAGGTGTCGTCTATACTTCTCCCGTTAATGGAGAGGTTTTAGAAGTTAATCGAGGAGCAAAAAGATTTTTTCAATCGATCGTTATTTCAAATGATGGAGAAGAGTCGGTTAGTTTTTCTGAAAACTCGACCAAAGATCTTTTGTTAAAATCGGGGGAATGGACAGCCCTCAGAGAAAGACCTTACGATAAAGTTGCTGATCCAAATAAAGAAGTGGATTCAATTTTTGTAACAGCAATGGATACAAACCCATTAGCTCCTTCAGTTTCAGCGATCATTAATCATGATAATAATAAAGATCTTTTTAACTCGGGATTAAAGGCAATCAGTTCTTTAACTAAGGGGAAAGTCTATCTTTGTACTGCTGAAGATTTTCAGCATGATGGAACTTCGATTGATAATCTTGTTCATAAGAAGTTTAGCGGACCTCATCCCGCGGGATTAGCTGGAACTCATATTCATTTTGTTGCACCTGTAAGTTTAAAGAAACCTGCTTGGTATATCGGTTATCAAGATGTGATCGCGATAGGTCACCTTGTTAAACATAACACTCTTCATACTGATCGTTATGTTTCTATTGCTGGGCCTGAAGCGAATAAGCCTCAAATTTATAAAGTAAGAAGAGGAACTGAAATTACAGAAACTTTTTCTTCAGAAGCTAAGAACCCCAGCAAAGACAGATTTATTGCAGGAACGATTCTTAATGGAAGAACAGCAACTGGACCTTATAACTTCCTCGGTCGTTTCCAAAATGGAATTGCTATTCTTGAAGACGAAGCAGAGAGAGAATTCTTAGGTTGGCAGTCACCTGGACTTAATAAATTCTCTGTTCAAAGAGCTTTCTTAAGTTCTTTGATGCCAGGAAAAAAGTTTAACTTCACAACAAATAAAAATGGAAGCGACAGAGCGATTGTTCCTGTTGGTTCTTATGAAAAAGTTATGCCACTTGATATTCTTCCAACGTATTTACTCCGTACTTTAAAAGCGGGGGATACAGACAAAGCTCAACAACTTGGTGCTCTTGAGTTAGCAGAGGAAGATCTGGCTTTATGTTCTTATGTAGATCCTGGAAAAGATAATTTTGGAGTAGACCTTCGATCGGTTCTTGAAACCATTGAGAAGGATGGGTAGAAGATGAAATTTTTAAAAGACGCAATTGAAAGCAAACACGATCTTTTCGCAAAAGGTGGAAAACTTGAAAAGTTCTATCCTATTTACGAAGCGATCGATACTTTTCTTTTTACACCTAAAGAAACAACGAAAGGTTCGGTTCACGTTAGAGACAGTCTGGATTTAAAGAGATTGATGATGACAGTGGCTTGGGCTTTAGGACCTTGTATTCTTATGGCCATGTATAATACTGGGCTTCAAGCGAATCTTGCACTTGAATCTTCAGGAATAGCGGCATCAGGCTGGAGAGCAGATCTTATCAATGCTATCGGGATTGGATTAAGTTCTCAGAGTTTTGTTTCTAACTTTATTTACGGGGCATTATTTTTTATACCTGTTTTCCTTGTTACAAATATTGTTGGGGGGCTCTGGGAGACCATCTTCGCAACCGTAAGAAAACATGAAATCAATGAAGGGTTTCTTGTTACGGGATTACTCTTTCCTTTAATTCTTCCGCCAACGATTCCGCTTTGGCAGGTTGCTGTTGGAATTTCTTTTGGTGTTGTTATCGCTAAAGAAGTTTTTGGTGGAACTGGAAAAAATATTTTAAACGTTGCTCTTTCGGCACGGGTCTTTCTTTTCTTTGCATACCCAGCTCAAATCTCAGGGGATGCGGTTTGGACAGCGGTTGATGGCTTCACTGGAGCAACGGCTTTAGGTCAAGCAGCTTCAGGCGGAGTAAGTGCTCTTACAATCGATTGGTGGGATGCTTTTTGGGGCTTTATTCCAGGTTCAATGGGAGAAACTTCAACGGCAGCTTGTTTATTTGGAGCAGCCTTCTTACTCATTACCGGGATTGGTTCTTGGCGAATCATGCTTTCGTGCACACTTGGGATGATCGGTATGTCGATGCTTCTAAGTTCTGTAGGTGGTGAAAACCCCATGTATACTATTCCTTGGCAATGGCATTTCGTTCTTGGAAGTTTTGCTTTTGCGACGGCTTTTATGGCAACTGATCCTGTGACGGCTGCGATGACTAATACAGGTCGTTGGGTCTATGGGTTTTGTATAGGAGTCCTTGGGATTCTCATTAGAAGTATTAACCCTGCTTATCCGGAAGGTTGGATGCTTGCAATACTTTTTATGAACACCTTTGCTCCACTTATTGATTACTTCGTCGTTAATGCGAATATTAAAAGGAGAGTGGCACGTGGGTAGTACAGTTAAAACAATCGTTGTTGCTTTTGTTCTTTGTGTTGTTTGCTCAATTATGGTTTCAACAACGGCAGTCCAGTTAAAGCCAACTCAGCTTAAGAATCAAGAAATTGATATGAAGAAGAATATTCTTTCTGCAGCAGGGATGATGGAAGAAGGGGCGGATGTTGAAGAGTTATTCAAACAAATTGAAACTGTGGTTGTTGATCTAGAGACAGGGACAAAGACTGATAAGAATCCAGATGAATTTGATATGGAAGCGGCTGAGAAAAACCCTGAGACTTCTGTGAAAATTCCTGCTGATAAAGATATTGCGGGCCTTTCAAGAAGATCAAAGCTTGCTGAGATTTATCTTACGAAAAACGAAAGTGGGACGATCGAAAAAGTGATCCTTCCCGTTAAAGGAAAGGGACTTTGGTCAACGATGTATGGCTTTCTTGCTCTTGAGTCAGATGCCAACACTGTTGCTGGTTTTGGTTATTATAAACAAGGTGAAACTCCGGGTCTTGGAGCAGAAGTTGAAAACCCTAAATGGAAAGCTCAGTGGGTGGGAAAAAAGCTTTATGATGAACAAGGGAACCCAGCCTTTAAAGTAACTAAGAATAATGATGGAGGTCCTCATTCCGTGGACGCACTCGCAGGAGCTACAATTACAGGTAATGGAGTTCAGACTTCAACAAATTATTGGATGAGTGATCATGCTTATGGAAAGCTTCTGGAGAATATCAGAGGAGGGACGTTCTAATGAAAATTAAAGAATTACTTTTTAACCCGCTTCTAAAAAATAACCCGATTGCTCTACAGATTCTTGGAATTTGTTCTGCTCTTGCGGTAACGGTTCAGTTGCAGAACGTTCTCGTTATGTGTGCGGCGGTGACTTTGGTTACTGCTTTTTCTTCTTTCTTTGTGAGTTTAATCCGAAATCATATTCCAAGTAGCATTCGAATCATCGTGCAAATGACAATTATTGCTTCAATGGTTATCATCGCCGATCAATTTATGAAAGCTTATCTCTATGACCAAGCAAAAGCGATGGCCG
>JAUHYH010000170.1 GCA_030426585.1 Bacteriovoracia bacterium | reverse complement strand
ATGATGATGATTTTATTTTTTATTACAAAACGAGAAAATACTTTCTCCCATTCCAACTTGTTTGTTTTTTTTCTCTTTCTAATCCTATCTGTCGTTTTTTCAAGAAAACCATTAAAAAGAACATAGACTGATGAGAATAATAAATAGGTAAAAATCCAAGCCAACATTGTTCCAAAAGCAGCCAAAAATCCCAGGTCCCTAATTGGCAGGATCTCAGTCAGAGAAATAGAAAGAAAACCGACAGCAGTGGTAATACTAGTCAACAAAGTTGGAATAAAGTTTTTCACGAGTGATAGCTTGATCGCTTCTAGATTGTTGTTCCCGAGATGAACAAAATGATAATAAGCTACAAGAATATGAATCGCATCAGCTAAACAAATCGCAAACAAGATCCCAGGAATGGCCGAAAGCATACTATTATAGACAAACCCTCCCCACCCTAACATTCCAAGAGTGCTAAGAATCGTTGCTCCAATGAGCGCCAATGGCAAAACAACCGCGAAAAAGCTTCGGAACAAATACAACAAGAGAAGCATTATAAGAAGCATCATAAACGGAACAATACTTATATTATCCTCTAATGCGACTTCTCTAAAGGCTTCTGCAGCAGTCACCTCCCCCAATAAAAAGAGCTCAACACCATTCCTTCCATTAAACTGTTCAATAATCTCGCGAGCTTTTGTAACACTCGCAGTACTATCATTTTGCTTCTCAAAGGAAGGGGCTAAGTATCCGTAAATAATTGCGACCGTAGCATCTCTCGAAATATAATAGTCGGGAAGAACTTCATCATTCAAAGCTTTCTCTTTGAGTGAAGCAGGTTCTAGCTCATCACCTTCGCTTCCTAGAAAAGGAGCAATCACAATCTCATCGAATTTAGATTCAATAAAGTTATAATTCGCTAAAGACTCTACTCTAATGACAGAAGGAATTTCATAAAACTCATCCGTGATTTTTTTTACGAGCTCTAATGTCTCTTTATTAAAAACTCCATTTTTATCATGAAGGCTAATACTAATTGTTTGGTCGTTCCCAAAAATTTTTTCGAACTTATCGAGGTTTTGAGTTTGAGGATGACTTTTGTTAAACCAAATCCGGGTCGAATAGTCTGCCTTAATATTCATCATTCCCGGAATCAACAAGGCTAAAATTAAAATAAATAAAGCCAGTGACACTCTTGGTGACTGGAGAAGTAAATTTACAAATTTTACAGAATACCGCTGTTTGCTCATGGCTGGAATAGTTTACCCCTTATAATTATCATCTGAAAGACTTAATTCTCATTTCCCTTTTGCTTACTTCAAACTATAATCATGCCATGAGTGATGATTCCCAACCTTGTCCAAAATGTGATTCCCCTTATGGCTACCAAGACCAGCTTCTCTGGGTATGTCCCGAATGTGCTCATGAGTGGTCACTCGAGTTAGCTGATGAAGAAGCCGATGCTCCTCAATTTGTTGATGTTAATGGTGTTGAACTTCAAAACGGTGACTCTGTAACAGTGGTCAAAGACCTTAAGCTGGGAAAGCAAACTTTAAAGTCTGGAACAAAAGTTAAGGGGATCCGACTTTTAGAAGATCCTGTGAATGATCATGATATTTCATGCAAAATTGATGGGCATGGATCAGTTTATCTTAAATGTTCAGTTGTGAAAAAATCTAGCTAAGAATTCGGACTTTCAAGAGGCTCAAGAAAGGGCCCAACATCAATTGAAGGGCCCTGAACTAAGTTTAATTCAATTTATTTAGCATCAATAACAATATCAACTCTTCGGTTTGTCGCACGCCCTTCAACAGTCGTATTTGTCGTAATGGGTTTCATTTCTCCATAACCAACAGTCTCAGTAATCAAGTCTTGATTTCTTGAAACAAAAAACTGCTCAACTGACTTCGCTCTTTCTAATGAAAGCTTTTCATTAATCGTCTTCGTTCCCGTTGAATCAGTATGTCCTTGAACCTCAATTTTAGTTGGTTCAATATTTTTAATAATCGAACCAATTTTTGCAAGAAGACCTGTTGAAGTTTCAGGGATCTCAGCAGATCCAGAAGCAAAGTTAAGTTGCTTTAATCTTAAGATCAAACGATCACCTTGTTGGTAAACTTCAGCTTCATTTGAATCAAAGTTATTTCTCACTTCGTCCATGGCTTCTTGAAAACGTACCTGCGCTTCAGCACTAAGTCTTTTATCCACCTGATTGCTGAGATTTTCCGACATTTCAGTAAGGTTCTTTTGTGTTTCAGCAAGATTCCCTTGTAAGGTCCCAACTGTTGCACTTAATTTACCCACTTCTCTTTCTTGCATAACAAGTTTTACAGCAACTTTTTCAGGTGAACCTTTCGCTTCTCCAAGAAGCTTATTCATAACGTCATCTAAAAGTTTCGTCGCTTTATTTGCTTCAAGCACTTCATCTTTATAGTTATCAGAAACTCGAGGGTTTTGAGCAATCGAGTTTTCTGCACTCAATAATGCCACTTTCGTTTTTCTTAAGGTTTCGGGAGCGAGTTCTTCTGCATCATTTTTTTCAGCCTTCATTACAATAGAACGAAAGGTTTTAAGCTCAGTATTTTGAACTCCCATAACTTCTAATTGCTGGTACTTCTTTTGAAAATCCGAAACCTCCATCGCTGAAAGAGTTTTTTTAAATTCATCAGTTTCATCTCTCAAGTCTTCATCAATACTTTCAAGAGTTGTTTTCAAACTCTCTGTTGAATGAACATCTTGAGCTAAAGCAAACTTTCTTGTCTTTAAAACTTCCGTCGGGTTATTGGCAATATTAGTTGCTGTTGTTTTTGCTCTATTAAAATAAGCCTTGGCTTCACCAAGGTCCTCAAGAACATCTTTTGCATCAAACTTCTTTGTTGTAAGTTCTTTCCTTGCATCTTCAAGTTCTTCTAAACCTTTTGTGTAATCTCCATGAGCGAGAAGATCTACTTGCTCTGCTTCTAAATTCTTCTTTAACTCATAAACTTCATTGAATGCCGTTTGAGGATTTGTGCTTTCAAGGTCAGCCTTTTTAATACTCGAGCAACTTATAACTAAGCCCCCCATTGTTGAAAAAACCAAAAACTTCAAATTGAATGATTTCATAATATCTCCTAGGTTAAGTAACTAACTATATGTAGACCTATTTTAAGAAACTTGAATAAGATTTAAAGTTTTTCCTTACAAACCTCCTGATTTTAAACTATAAATATTGAATTCCTGATAAAAATAACTTTATACTGTTTAGTTATAGGGAGGATTAATGAATTGTTATTGTAGCTCTGGTAAAACTTTTGATTCTTGTTGTGGCCCCTTTCTCTCAAATGAGCAGTTCCCTGAGACGGCTGAAGAACTCATGCGCTCACGCTATAGTGCCTATGCAACAAGTAATATGGACTATCTAGAACAAACTCAAACCTTCAAAGAGGGTGAGTTTGATAAAGAAGGGGCCTTAAAATGGGCCAAAGAATCTGAATGGAAAGGACTTCAAATACTAGATACAGAAAAAGGACAAAAAGGTGATAAATCTGGAGTTGTTGAATTTGTAGCACATTACAAGAATAAACAAGGCCTTCAGGCACATCATGAAATAGCTTCCTTTACTTATAAAAATAAATGGTTCTTTGAATCAGGTTATAGTCCCGATGTCCAAACCTACAGAAGAGAATCTCCTAAAGTTGGCAGAAATGATCCTTGCCCTTGTGGAAGTGGTAAGAAATTCAAAAAGTGCTGTGGTTAAAGCAGGGGTTATTTTTTTTCCTTAGCGTTTTTAATCATTCGCGCAACCTGAGGATCAGGAGTCGCTCCTTCTAGAATACTTTTTTCACTAATAAAACGCTCTTTTACCTTTTCAATCATCTCATCAACCATCTCATGCGGTTTTTTCTCTATTCCGAGAGTACTGATTGCCTGAACAAGGACTTGTCTTGCTGTAAAAGGCTTAACTAGAATGTTTCGAATACCATAACGCATGAGTTTGAATGTTGAATCCATGGTCAGACAACCTGAAACGACCATAAACTTCATCTTGTAATACTTAGGTTGCCTTTTTACTTTATCAATAAAGTTAAAGACATCTCGGCTTCCTAATTTAATATCCGTAATGATGAGATCAAAATTTTGATTCGAAAGCTTTTGAGTCGCCTGCATACTATTATAAGCAATAGCGATTCCTCTAAAGGGAGGGTAAATCATTAGATATTTCTTAAGGATGTCTGCGACTTCCCTTTCATCTTCGATAATAAGAATATCATAGCGGTTTTTAGTCTTTGGCAAACTTATTCTCCACTGAGATTATTTGTTTATCAAAGTTCTTATCCGAAAGATCAATGACTTCAACTTCTGGATCCTGAAAGTCACAAGCCGCTAGTTTTATCACTTTATCTGCCAATAAGAAGCTGGAAAGTTCAGTAAGCTTTTCTTTTTTATTTGTAAAAATCAAAATATAACTTTTATCAACTAAGAGATCATGAATTTTATTCAATTGCTCTACATTCTCACCAAAGAATAATAACTTCTCATCCTCGGATTCGGATTCTCCCGAAAGATATTTATTAGTCGCGGCAAAACTCCCCATCTCGACATCAGGAAGAATAATTTCAAACTCACAACCCTTTTCAATATCATTCACTAGAATTTGACCAGAGAAAGCATCGATAATCTTCTTTGAAATCGAAAGCCCAAGCCCTGTTCCATCAGATAGTGATTTCGTTGTAAAAAACATATCAAAAATTTTATCTTTAATTCCTTCAGGTACTCCTGGTCCATTATCAATGATTTTAATCCGTTGAGTTTGAGTCTCCTCACACTCTCTTATTTCAAGCAGGATTTGAGGGTCCTCAATTTTATTCGCTTCAAGGGAATCAAGTGAATTTTTAATCATATTTACAAGCACTTGCTGTAACTTGATTGAATTAGCCATTACCCAGTGATTGCCATTAAATTTCTTAGAAATTTTCACCTTTTTATTACTATTTGAATCCTTGAACAGTTTTAAAACATCGTCAGCAAGTTTACCGAGATCAACAACCTGAAAATGATCTTCTTGATTTTTTAAGATCGACTTCATTCCTGAAAAAATTTTTGCAATACGATCAAACTCTTTTTTAAGTCTCAAAGTATTTTTTTTACTCTCTACAAGGTCTTTTTCATCAAGAGACTGGAATAAAAGGTCGAGCCTATTTTCCACAATAATCAGCGGTGTTCCTATTTCATGCCCAACTCCCGCTATAATTTGGCCAAGAGCTGTTAACTTATCAGCTTTAACAATTTGTTCATGAGTATCTTTAAGCTCTTTAATTTGCTCTTTATATTTATTATGAAGTCG
>JAUHYH010000169.1 GCA_030426585.1 Bacteriovoracia bacterium | reverse complement strand
ATACCGACCATAATGATAGTTATAGGGTCTAAAATATCTATTAGATCCAATTCTTGTAACTCTGTGACGAGGTAATTGATTACGAACAACTCTTCTATAAGGACGAGTTCGATTTACACGCCTTGGAGGGTTGTAAACTCTTCTTGGAGGAGTTGGTCTGTTTGGTCTTGTAACAGGACGGCTAGGTCTTGTTGGTTGATTTGGCCTTGTTATCGGACGACTTGGTCTTGACGGTGGAGTTACCGGACGACTTGGGCGTGACGGTGGAGTTACCGGACGACTTGGGCGTGACGGTGGAGTTACCGGACGACTTGGTCTTGACGGTGGAGTTACCGGACGACTTGGTCTTGACGGTGGAGTTACCGGACGACTTGGGCGTGACGGTGGTGTTACTGGTCGACTCGGTCTCGAAGGTTGAGATGGCCGACTTGGGCGTGAAGGCGGTGTTGAAGGACGACTTGGGCGTGTTGATGGCTGACTAGGCCGACTCGGTCGTGATGGCCGTCGTTGAGAATAAACCTCTGACGACATCAGCAAACTGAGCAGCACTGTCATAACCAAGTTTAAACTTGAAAACTTTGACATACGATTGTTCCTCCGCAAAATTATTTGTGAATTCATCCTTCCTAAGATTGAACTTGTGTTCAAATTAACAGAACGTACGTAATTGGTTAAAAGAATAAGTCTGACTCCCAAGCAAGAAATCAGTGGAAAAACTGGTGGCAAAGAGACACTAAAAGTTTTTACAACAATATATTTTTAGGAGAGCTGATATAACCATTTTTAATGAAAAAAATGGAGGCAAAATGACACTGGATTAGGGACGAAACCTTTCAAAGTAACTGTCAATATTTTTTAAAATTTCCTCTGCAAAACTAAAATCCAAGGTTTCTAAGTTCTTTTTGAAAATTTGTTTTGTGTAGTTTTGTTCGTAAAACTTAGATATTTTAACGTGACTATAATGCCAGGGTTCTGCTTGGACTCCAGTACCTTCCTTTTCGTAGGGTCTAAAAAAATCAGGATCATGAAGACTTTCTAAAAACTGATTCATTTCAAAACAAGGTCCATCGGGATCAATATACTCTTCAATTGTTAACTGTAGTTTTTTACCATCTTTAAATGAAGCCTTATCGTAAACATCCATATCAGTTCCCCAATGATGCCGACTGGCCCCAGGGATTGCTGACCAAGCGAGAAGAGCTTCGAGTATTTCAGATTCACTCGCATGATCAATATCAACAAGTACTCCCTCTCTATCATAGAGTGGACGTTCCCCTATAACTTTCTCTTCCCAGATTGATTTCTGTCTTTCGTAACCTCGAAAACCACTTGCGATTTCAAGGTCGTAACCTTGATCACGACATTCTTTTTGAAGGTCAAGAAAATCATCAAGGACAGAATCATGAACCCAAACCTTCTCTTTATAAGTGATGAGTCGGTGGATTGATCTTCCCGTTAAAGCGTCAAAACTGATGTCCATATTCTTATTATAACAAGAATTTGAGGACTTAGAAGAGGGGGACTGACAAAAGATTTTACAGCTTTTGTAAGGGCTACATACCGCCTGTATTCAGACCTTAGAGCTCGATACAATGGGGGTAATTACTAAATCTATAGGGAGAAATAGAGATGAAAACACGTGCCTTAATTCTGTGCTTGAGCCTGCTTTTTGCAGTGTCTTGTAGCAAGAAAAAAACCAAAATCAACCCTTCATTAAAGACTGATGAAGCTGTTGTTGAGGGGACTTCTACAAAAGACGATACCCAAGCAGCAATAGATCAAGAATCTTTAGATGAAGAAAGAAATGAAGAACTTGATTATGTAGAAACTGAAGAAAGAGAAGCTATCATTCTTCCGGTTGATACTTCAATCAAAGCTCCGGTTTTAACTGAAGGACTTGCAACTCAAAAAGAAAGACTATCTGTTCCAGAAATTAATGACGAAGCTATGACGACTCAAGAGAGAGTTGCTCAAGGTGAGCCACCAGCTGAAGTTATTCTTCACTCTGAAGAAGGAATTGCTTATGTTGATCCTCATTGGGAATCAGCATGGCTTGATACCTATGCCAAAGGTGGAACTGCGAGAACTATCGTTCTTGAAGATAGAGATATGATCTCTGACGAATTAAGTGAAGCTCTACTTGTGAGAACAAATACAACTCCAGAAGTTGTAACAGTAGAACTAAAAGCTTCGAGACTTTTAAAGAAAATGCAAATGACTTTTGACGAGTATATTGATTACCTCGCTTGGAAATCAGATGACTGTACAGAAGCTTTTGATAGCATCTATAGCTTTGCTCAAAAATATGGGTTTCAAGTTAACAGATCATACTTCACATACGATGCTAACTGTAATTGCCAGAAGCTTGATCAGAAGTACTCTGTAGAAGTTCTTGAGCTTTTCAGATACCAAAGATCTTCTGGTTGGGAATGCCCAGATAATTACATTACTTTTAAAACTTGTATGGATCCAACTGGTGAGATCAATAAATACGAGACAATTAAATTAAACTTCAAAAATGCGAAACAACTTACAGAAGGTGACTATGAGCTTTACCGAGTAAGAGTTAAGCAAAAAAGACTTGGTTCAAAGAAACTTGAATTTGAAGTCACTCCACTTGAAAGTAACAAAAGTACTCAACTTGAATCAGAGTATGAAGTTAAGAAAGGTGGATTATTTAAAAACAGAAACTCAGTTTCGATAAAAGGTAAATAACAACCACTTGAGAAGCCATAGTACTTCTCACTCCTTGTTGAACGCACGTGAAAAGGGGGGACTCAAAGATTGAGCCCCCTTTTTTATTTTGGGCGCGAAAATACTTCGAATTTCTGCGTCACTTTCATTTTTGGGCTCATGTCATTTACCAGAGCGTAAACTCAATCGCCCAAAAATAAAAAATCCTTGAACTTCTCGTATTTGCTTCCCAAGAATGTATCTATTAATTAGCTTCTGTCTCTGAAATCTGAAGCCGTCTCTGACTCCTGGTCTCAGAATCCCGACTCCTGTTTTCCGAAAAAACTACTTTTCTTCTTTAGGATTCAAAAACGTCTCAAATGTCTCAAAGTCTTCCCCTTGAGCCTCACAAGCATCGAACCCACAGATCTGCCATTCATCATTATCATTATAATGAAGTAGGAAGCGAGATGAGAAAAAGGTTCTCATTTTAAGGAACCCTTCATCTTTGATCCATGTTCTTGGGACATCAATTTTCTTAAGAGCTTCATCTGGATAGATTAAGGTTCGTAAACATTCTCCAAAGGCTACGGGGTTTTGAAGCACGAGTTGTTTTGTGATACCGACCATCTCCTTAAAACCTTTATGGTTTTGAAGTTCTGGCTTCACAAGACTCCAGGTTCTTATCAACCCAATCAGAGTTCCCGCGGCAGAACGAAATGATTGATCAAATAGAGGGTAATGAATGTTTTCAAAAACGGTGTTAGTATCGTTGAGAGACCGTGTTTTAAAGAAATTACCATCAAAGAAAGTCTTAAGAAGGTGATCGAGACTTTGAAGTACATTTTTCTTAAATTTTTCTTTACCTGTAATTTCATACAGTCTTGAGTGCGCATGAGTGAAAGTTACAAAGTCCTCAAAGTAAGTCACTTGCTTCTCAAGAGTTGTTGCATGCTTGATTCTAAATTGCTCACCTTCTTGCTTTAAGAAGGCTTTATGAATTCCATCAAGACAAGTATTTAAAAGTTCAGAAGCATTCTTTTGAATAATTTGGATCTTGGAATATTGAACAAGATCACAAAGGGCAGAGATCATCATAAAGTTCCAGCTAGCCAGACCTTTTGTATCTGTTGCCGGAGGTATTCTTTGCGAACGGGCTTTAAAAAGAGCTTGTTTTGTTCTTCGTATAAGCTCCCATTTCTCAGGCTCTAAATACTCATTAAGAAGATTGCGGTTAAGGCTTAATACATTTAATTGGTTTTCAAAGTTTCCATCTTTAGTAATTCCAAACCATCTTTTAAGGTTTTCACTATGATCAAGAAGATCTTCATCGTTTTGAGCCAGGGCATCTTCAAACTCTTCTTCAGTAAAACAAAAATAAAGCCCTTCGACACCTTCTGAGTCAGCATCTTGAGCTGAGAAGAAGTAATTATTCTCAGAAAGCATTTCTGTTTCCAAATACTCCATCGTCATAATAATTGAGTCGAACATGACAGGGGAAGGATAGAGGATACTGGTTTTAATAAGAAGTCTTAAGAAACCTGATTGGTCATAAAGCATTTTTTCAAAATGAGGGACAAGCCATTTCTTATCTGTACTATAGCGGTGAATCCCTCCACGAGCTTGATCATAAATTCCTCCGCAGGCCATGGCTTCAACAGACTTAATAATGTGTTCAGCTGCTTCTTTAGGAACAACTCCTTCTAGGATCTGTTCTACCGCCCATTCCATAAAAGCAAAACTTGGAAAGCGTGGAGCTTCTCCATAGCCTCCATTCTCTTCATCTTTAAAAGGATCTAAAGCATTTAGAATGGCGTGTGCACTTGGAAAGTGGCCTTCAAACTTAATTTCCTTTTCTGCGTCTAATTTAGGATCAGCGGTAACAAAGTCCTTAAATTGTTGTGATTGGCCTTTAATCTTGTCTTTGTGTTTTAGGTATTGGTTAGACACCGACTCTAAAAGGCCTGGAAAGCCGGGAAAATCGCCATTTGGGGCCAGGGGAAAATACGTACCGCAGAAAATAGGCTCCAGATCGGGCGTTAGGAAGAAACTAAGTGGCCAACCTCCGCGTCCTGTAATAAATTGCGACAGTTTTTGGTAGTACTGATCGATATCCGGATATTCTTCGCGATCAACTTTGATCGAAATGAATTTATCATTAAGGATTTCAGCAACTTGCGGGTTATCGAAAGATTCGTGGCTCATCACATGGCACCAATGGCAGGAAGAGTAGCCAATGGAAAGAAAAATTGGCAAATCCTGCTGTTTAGCAGCCTCTAAGGCCTCATCTCCCCAAGGGAACCAAAAAATATTTTGATGCGAATGTTGCTTTAAATACAAGGACTCTTGATTGACTAACTTATTAGAATTGTGGGGCTTTTCCATTTTCTACTCACACTTTGAGGACCCAGTTAGGTCGACTTCTACGCTTTCTCACATCTTCCGAAATCTGGTTCGGATTTACAATAGGAGTGAGAGGAAACTTTGGCTGGATGAGGCTAAGGACCTCACGGACATTATCAGGAGTAGCACGTTGGCGGTATCAAACAAAAAATTCATTCTATTGTATTGCTTTATTGTAAGCGCCTTTTGTCTTCACAGTTTTGCTTCAGAACATTCAAATGAGGAGATTAGTGAGCTGGT
>JAUHYH010000168.1 GCA_030426585.1 Bacteriovoracia bacterium | reverse complement strand
CATCAATCTATGAATCAAGAATCCCAGTTTCAGGGTTTCAAGAATCTAGAAATGCGAAAAAGAATTGGGAAGCTTATGGGTGGAATAAATATGACGTCTTCCCAAGAACGGCCGTGAGTAGAATGAGAGCAATTGGAGATAATTACGTTTCATCTTCAAAGGTTGATTACACATTTTATGAAGTAGAAAAAGAGGGGAAACGCATGATCGTTAATGCTGCCCTTACAAATCATATGTTCTCAGGTTCACCAGCGGAGAGTTTTTACTACGATAAACCCCTTCGAGTGAGAACCTTAAGAACGCTGGTTAAGCTCGGTCAAATGGCCCTTGCTTTCGTTCCTAAAGTTCCTGGCTTTATCAAAAGTTCAGTCAATTCTTTTTCTGAATCTTGGTATAAAGAGCAAGCTAAATTTGAAGCCTTCCTTTTTGCTCATTTTGAAGCAAAGGATGATGCAAAAATGATGGAAATCATTGGGAATCAAATCAATAATCCCTTCTATCTCTTTCAAGGGGTGGTGAAACCATGAAGTACTTAATTTTATGTCTCTTGAGTCTGAATATTTATGCGAATGATTTAAAGAATGCCCCTTCAAGTTTTCAAAAAGGAAACAAATCTTATCAATTTGTCGATTTTCAGACGGTTAATTATAAAATCAGCTACGACCTTAAAACTCAAACAGCTGAGTATTTTGCCCATATTAAATTTGAAATCACGAATAAAGGTTATCCCCTTTTTGATGTGGTGAATGCTCCCGAAGTTATTATGATTGGCGCTGATGGAACACGTTTTGAAGAGAATGTTTCAGCAACTCTTATTTCTTTACCAAATCGAACTTCTGAAATGTTTGCTCTTGATAAAGAGGTTGAACCAGGTCTTTATCATCTTAAAATAACGGGAAAAATCACTCGACTCGTGAAGTTTAACAGTAATACGGTTCGTTCTGCTTTTTGGATGAGTGATCTTGAGGATCGAGCGTTTCTTGAACGTTATCTCCCAACGAACTTAGATTATGACCAATACCAAATGGATCTTGATGTCGAAGTTGAAAACTCAGATGTTGAACATGTTCTTATGGTTAATTGTGAAAAAACAGAATTGAAGAAAAACCATTGGAAAATGAGTTGTCCTGCATATTACACATCTTCACTGCTTTTCTTTCATTTGTTTGAAGAAGGAGCTTATGAAGTTGAGACTTTTACAATGGAGTCAATTAACAAGAAGAGTGTCGAGTTCACTGTTTATACCAATGAGACAATGAGCCGCTATACAGAACTTGCAAAAAAAGTTTTTGTCGAGCTTGAGAATGATTATGGTCCTTGGCTTCATGATCAAATGATTATCTATGGAACTGGAGGAATGTTCGGTGGAGGAATGGAGTATGCGGGAGCGACTTTAACTTCAATTAGAGCTCTTGGGCATGAAATGCACCATAGTTATTTCGCACGAGCAATGTCACCAGCTGGCGGTAATGCAGGTTGGGTTGATGAGGCCCTTGCTTCTTGGAGAGATAGTAATTACCCAAGAGGAGGCGGACTTTCTCGAACGCAAATGGGAGGGCATTCTGAGTACAATCGAGTGACTGATAGAAATGCTTATTCTAAAGGAATGAACTTCATCGCTCACATTGATGAAAAAGTTGCTGAAAAAAATGGTCTTATGCCATTTTTGAAAGACTTTGGTCAGACGTATAAGTATCAGACTTTTACGACTGAATTCTTTCAAAGCAAACTTGAAGACTTCTTCAACCAAGATTTCTCAGAACTCTTTAACGGCTATATTTACGGTGTTGCAAAATCTTGTGGCGTAAATAACCCTTGTGTTGAATTGATGGATCTTGGTGCTGAGTTGGTTCCTGAGAATCCATATCACCCACAGTTAAGTGAAGAACAGTTAGAAAATCTTTTATAATTAAAACCAACCAATAATGTCAGGAAGCGGAGTGTTTTACTCCTCTTCCTGTTAATTCTGATTGAGTTTACAATAGGAATTGTGAAATATTCTATTTTTCTATTGTTGCTGTTCACTGCTCATGCCTATTCATTTGAATATGACTTCAGTTCTGACAAATGTGATAAGACGAATGATTATCTCCAACCTCAACTTAAAGAATTCATAGATAAGAACCCCACTTTTTTTAGCTATAACGACTCCTGTGAAAAACCATTTCTTCTCAGCACTAAAAATGTTTCAACTCTGAGGCAAGCAGCTAACGCCGTTGATGCGACTTCGCTTTGTCTTTATGCGAGCTTACAAAATAACCCCATTGCGCCAGATAATTGCAATCCTGAAGGGCTTGATGAGAAAGGGAATAAGAAATATATCAAACAGCTTTATGTAAAATGCGATAGCCCTACTGGAGACGGAAGTCGATATTATCAAAAGAAAGTAACAAAAAATTGTATGGGCAAACAAAAAGTAAAAAACAAGGAAGGTAAATGGGTGTGGGCTGACTATAAAAGAAGCTCAACGACTCATTACGGATACGAAGCCCCTTGTGTGACGAAAGAACTTCATAAAGTTCTCTATAAATCCTTTTTAAATGTTGCTGAATGCACTGGGGTCGATAAATCGACATGGTTTTCTATTCTTAATCATGAATCCCGGTTTCAAATTAATGCAGGAAACACTCACCAAGTTTATGGAGTCGGGCAATTGACCAGCCAAGCGATTGGTGAAATTAATCGCCGCTACTTTGAAAAAAGATCTTATGAATATGACAAGAAATTAAAGAAATCCGTTCTTTCAAATGTTTGGAGAGAGGGAAATTTTCTCGATTTTAGAGAGAAATATGCCAAAAGAAAGGGAATTCCAGCAGAAAGTGACGATAACCCTTGTCACCGAATGCGAGGAACCCTTGCAAAGCCTTTTGATGTTGAAACGCCGGATGAGTGGCGATTTAAAAGAGGAAAGAAGTCGAGGTATAATCCTTACGCGTCAGCGTGTGAAAGAGCGGGAGTACCAGCAAACCCTCTCAAATCTCTACTTTATAGTGCCTTAACTCATAAAATTGACATCGGAAAAGCAGAAACGCTTTATAAGACCTTCCCCAAAGTTCTTAAAGAAAAGTTTAAAAAACACAAAAGTAAAATTATTCACCTTCTCGCTCGGTACATCTATAACGGGGGAGATGGGGCGGTAGGCTCAGTTCTTAAAAACTATTTTTTAACAAAGGTTCATTATAAAGAAAAAATTAGCTATCTCCCAACTTATCGCCCGGGTTATGATCATATCGACGTGAATAGCTTTAAAAAAGAATTTGAAGAGTATATCCAGCACTCCGCTGCTAAGGCCGATGGAGTTTATGGAGATAAAAAACGAGAACTTGGTGGCTATGTTAAAGGAATAGAGCAGGATAAAGCTATGATTGAAAAATACTTGGCCCAAAGAGGAGTTGACGTCCAATGCGGTTATTAATCGTTTTAATGATGATTCTTAGTTCTCCCTGTTTCGCAGCTAAAATATTTGGTGAAATAGAAGGGCAAGTTAGCTCTAGACGGACGAAAGCTGAAAAAATGAGTGATTTAAAAAAGCTTATCAGAAAAGAGAACAGAAAACAGAAAGACCTTTTAAAAGAGTTCCAAAAATCAAAGAATGAATCCGTGTTCAATGATGCCACTGAACTCACTTATAAAATTGATCTTCTCAAGAAGATGCACCATGTTTTAAAAAATGATGAAGGGTGTGAAAATAAAAAACACCTTTTTAGACTTGCCTTTCATAGAGGAGATGATGAATCAACTCCAGACTATATTCTTGAAGGTGAGAAAATCATCGAGAATATTTGTGAAAGTAAATAACTCTCTATTCAGTCACTGTTTTGGTCTTTAATACTGTTGCAATTAAGAGTCCTATCTGAACAGCAAAGAATGTCCCTAGAAAGATCGCTCCTCCTTCACTGAACCCATAACTATGAAGTCCCGCTGCGAGGATATAGTTCACTCCAAACCAAGCCATCATAACACTTAAGAAAGCGAAGGCGACGAGAGGAACAAACTTTTGATCATTAATAAGGTTTGTATATTTCCCATGCAGGATGGCCATATAAATCAGAAGCACGATCAGAGACCACGTTTCTTTTGGATCCCATCCCCAGAATCTTCCCCAAGAATAGTCGGCCCAAACACCACCAAGGATTATCCCTGCAGAAAGAAGGACGACTCCAATTTGAATTGCCGTATAGATGATTTTTACTTGTTTTTTATGTTCGTGGGGCGCAAGTCCACCACCAAAAGAGCCTTTAATAAGAGTAATGTTTGCGAGCATCCAACTGAGAGCAAGAGCTGCGTAGGAAAGAATAATGGTCGTAACATGTGTGCTTAGCCAGAAATTGTCTCTTAAAACGGGGACAAGCGGTTTGATCGAAGCATCAAGCATATTATTGGCAAACATCATCATGAAGAGACAAAGGACGTTGTAACCAAGACCGCCTAAGATAAATGAAATATCATCTTTTCTTAGAGTTAAAATGAGACCAATGGTAAGGGCACCAAAACCAGAAAACATAACAGTTTCATACATATTGGTAATAGGGGCTCGCCCTGAGATAAAAATTCGAACAATCATCGCCGTTACTTGCATGAGGATCGTGAGGTAAGCAAGATTGATCCCTAGATTTTTCTTCTTGAATAAGACGAGTGCGAAGATTGCGGCAAGTGCTACTAACATGGCCCAGCTAAAAGGGTGAAGTTTAAAGTAGTAATACTCAAGCATAAAATTTGCATCAGTATTTTCTTTAACTAATTGGGCTTGCTGGTCAATCTCAAATTTTAGTTTATCAAGTTGGTAGTTATTGAGGTTATTCCATTGAAGCCCATCGGGGTTCTTAGTCGCGAGTTGCCAAATTTTCCCATCAATAAGCTGTTGGTAAATAGAGATTCGATTAAGAATTTTTGAAAGCTCTTTTTTATAAGAGTTATTTTCTTTGATTCCGACTGCTGTCATTCGAATCTGAAGCATCTTTTCAATGAGGGTATTCGCAGAAAGTGAAGAATCTCCTTCTTTCATTCCTAAGAGTTTTTTAGCCTCAACATGTTCAACTTTTAAATTCAGGTCTAGGTTCGTATTTTGCCCAAGGGACATAAGGCTTCCCAAACAGAAAGCTGTTGTCTTTGGGTAACCCCAAGGTTCTTTATCCGGTGTGATGAATTTAAAAGTTTCATTGGCCACAACGTACAGAGGCTTAATTCTTCCCCCTGATTGGGTTGGAACTTTTTGCAAATCTTCTGAACAAAAATTGAGATTAATTTCTTGAGCAAAGATTGGAGCTGATAAAAAGAGAATGAAAAACATTATCATTTTCATATACATACATCCGCAAAGAGCGA
>JAUHYH010000167.1 GCA_030426585.1 Bacteriovoracia bacterium | reverse complement strand
GATGAAAATCATCGCCCTTAAGCATGTTGATGCCAGTGAGATCGTGAGAAACTTCCGTCCTTTTATGTCTCGATATGGACGAATTCTTGATATCAAGCAGACCAATACTATTATCATTACTGATACGGGGACTAATATTAACCGACTTATGAAACTGGTTACATTTCTTGATGTTCCTGGTCACGACGAATCAATGCACATGATCCCTGTCGTAAATACTTCCGCTCAAGAGCTTGCAAAACTTCTTGATAGTATCCTTAAAGACGATAGAAGTAGCTCAAGAAGCTCTCGAAGCAAGAGAAGCAGCTCAAAAAGTGATAGTGGGACAGGAGCGAACATTTCAAAAATCATTGCTGAACCAAGAACAAATACAATCATTGCTATGGCCAACCAAGATGGCGCTGATCAATTACGAGAGCTTATCTCCAAACTCGATGTGGCCAACGCCAATGCGGGTAGTGGAAAGATACAGGTCTATTATCTTCAATATGGAGATGCCGAAAGTATTTCACAGACTCTGACATCACTTATCTCAAATGCCAAAAGTGCTTCATCTTCATCAAGCCGAACTTCTCGACGATCAACTCGTTCTTCACAAGATGATAGCTCTGGGACCATTTTTAATGAAGAAGTTAAGATCACAGCCGATAAATCAACTAACTCACTTGTCATCACAGCTTCTCCAACGGACTGGCTCACAGTAAAAAGTGTTCTTCAGAAACTCGATATCCCAAGAGACCAAGTTTATGTAGAAGGTCTTATCATGGAAACCAGCGCTGATGTTAAGAAACAATTTGGAGTCAGTTATGCAGGAGTGACCGGAACAGGAGTTGCCAACCGAGTTGGTTTTAATTCTGGTGATTTTACTAGCCTTGCTACAAACCCATTTGGAGTTGACGGTGTTTTCGGTGGGATTGGAATTGGGGGAACAAGAAACGTAAATATTGAAGGTCTTGGAGATGTTAATATCAATCCAATGAATGTTCTTATTAAAGCGGCAGCAACAGATGCTGACACTAATATTCTCGCCACTCCACAATTGCTTGTCATGGATAATACAGAAGGGACATTTGAAGTCGGTTCACAGGTTCCAATACTTCAAACCAACACAGCTGGAACTGGTCTTCAAACTCAAAACGTTCAGTTTCAAGATGTTACAATGAAAATAAAAATCACCCCACAGATTAATAAAGTGACAAGATTTGTGACAATGAAGATTGATCAATCAATCAAGGATTTCAGAGGAACTAGCCAAGGGGCTCAAACAGCAGCCGGAGGGGTTGCGACTGATGTTAGAAATGCTGTAACAGAAGTTGTTGTTAGAGATGGGGATACAGTTGCAATGGGTGGACTCTTAAGAAATAAGATCACAGAAAACAACACTAAAGTTCCCCTACTCGGAGACATCCCTGTTCTAGGATGGCTTTTCAAGAGTAAAACAAAGTCCAAAGAAAAAACGAATGTTCTTTTCTTTTTATCGCCTAAAATTATTTCTCCTTATCAAAGAGTTGCAGCAGAAACGACAATGGGAGCTCTTAGTAAAAGATCAGAATCTCTTAAAAAACTTAATAAAGAAGACATGCTTGCTGATGATGTTAATAGACTTATGGATAAACTTGATAAACAGAAGGAAGGTCCTCTTTATGATGAAGAGCAAGCAAACCTTTACAATAACAGAAATGATGACATTGGACGGGGAGAATCTTTAACAATTGATGATGTTAAAGAGAGCGACTCGATGGAAAGTATTGATGAGGAAGGAATTCCTGAAGATATAGAATTTGAGCTTTAATTATGGAAGAAAACCAAGAAGAAGTTACCAACAGTAAATCGGATTTAATCTCTCCTGAGATTAAGAACCTTGCTGACGGTGTTAAAGTAGGTCAACTCCTACTCGAGTACACGAGCCTTACAAAAGAACAGCTTGATGAGGCTTTAGAGATCCAAAAGTCTGGTCGCGGGGGTCTGCTTGGTGAGATTTTACTCTCTAAAAACTATATCCACCCTCACGATATTATTAAGGTCGTCTGTTACCAGATGAATATCCCCTTCACTCATGACATCAAAGTTGAAGAGATTGATTCCAGCATTGTTATGAATCTTCCCATTAACTACGCCAAAATGAATGAAGTTATCCCTATTTTAGAAACTGACTTCCATATTACAGTGGTTATGAGTGACCCCTTTAGAGAAAATGTTGTTAATGACCTCGCAACTATTTATAAAAAAGAAGTCAAAATAGTTGTTTCGACTCCGATGAAAATCCAGGAAACGATCAACCATGTTTATGAGAAGGCGAATCAAAACCTCGTTCATAGTATTGAAGATGAATTTGAAGAGAACCTAGACCTTGATGGACCGATCGATATCCTTGATGCGACGGCAGATGAAGCTCCGGTTATTCGATTCGTAAACTCTATTATCTTTCGTGCCGTAAAAGAAAAAGCTTCCGATATCCATATCGAGCCCTATGAGCGAGAAACCGTTTTTCGATTTCGAATTAACGGGGTTATGCAAGAAATCCTAAGACAACCGAAGAAAACTCATGCTGCTGTTAGTTCAAGAGTTAAAGTAATGGCGAAACTTGATATCGCTGAAAAAAGATTGCCTCAAGATGGTAGAATTAAAATTAAAATTGCAGGGAAAGATATCGATATTCGTTTAAGTACGACGCCCGTCCAAAATGGTGAGCGGATCGTTATGAGAATTCTTGAAAAAACGAATACCGTTCTTGAACTCAAATCTCTAGGTTTTAGAGGACAAGTTCTTAAAGGTTTAGAAAGTCTCTCGCAAAGAAAGCACGGAGTTCTTTATGTTACGGGACCAACAGGTCACGGGAAAACAACAACTCTCTTCGCTGTACTCGCAAAAATTAATACGCCGGACAAAATGATTATCACTGTTGAAGATCCGGTGGAATATGAAATGAATGGAATTTCACAAATCCAGGTTAACTCTAAGATTGATCTCACATTTGCCATAGCCTTGAGGTCTATTCTTAGACAGAACCCGGATGTTGTCATGGTGGGAGAAACAAGGGACCAGGAGACTGCGGAGATGGCCATCAATGCATCACTCACGGGTCACTTTGTTCTCTCTACCCTTCATACCAATGATGCTGCTTCAGCCCCTACCCGACTTATTGATATGGGAGTTCAACCTTTCCTAATTTCTTCTTCTCTAGTTGGTGTACTGGCTCAAAGACTTATCCGAGTGCTTTGTAATAGTTGTAAAAAACCTTCAATACTTACTGAATATCAAAAAGAACTTCTTGATGTAAAAGCTGGAGATATGGATGAAGCCACTTCAATCTTTGAACCAGTCGGTTGTCATAAATGTAGTGGAACGGGTTACTCAGGAAGAACCTGTGTTGCTGAGTTGATGATGATTAGTGATGAAATCAGAAAACTGATACTCGCAAAAGAAGATTCTTCAGCTATTAAACGACAGGCCGTCAAAGAGGGAATGATCACACTTCGAATGGACGCTCTTTCAAAAGTTTTTAGTGGGATTACTTCAGTTGAGGAAATTCTTCGGGCGATTAACTCGGAAGAACAAGCGGAATAAGATAAAAAACAGGAATCAGGTTACGGGAGTCTGGAGTCAGACTCTGGTATCCGGTCCCCGGAACCGGTACCGGCTCCAGGAAACAGAATTCTGTATCTGATTCCCGGTTCCTGACTCCAGATTCCTGACTCCAGCTATCAGTTTACGAAATCTTTTCAATCCCCCGCCTTCTCTTCAAATCCCCTCTAGGTTAGAATATACCTATGCCTATTTACGCTTATAAAGGAATTGATCGAACGGGAAAAGAGCACAAAGCCACTATCAATTGTGAAAGTGAGATTGATGCTAAACAGAAGATCAAAGCCATGGGCATTATGCTCATCACTCTAAAAGAAAAGAAGGCAGGCTCAAAAGGACCTTCTATTCTTTCTACTAAATCGGTGAAAGTTGAAGATCTTTCTTTAATGACCCGACAATTAGCAACACTTATTAAAGCAAGAATCCAAATTGTTGACGCTCTTCAAGCCTTAATTGATCAAGTTGAAAATGAGTACATGAGAGTTGTACTTGCTGATGTAAAAGGCAAAGTTAACGAGGGGACTTCACTCGCGAAGGCCCTTGCTGATCATCCCAATATTTTTAATAACGTTTATACCAACATGGTTGAGGCCGGTGAAGCCTCAGGGACGCTAGATATTGTTCTCGTAAGACTCGCTGAATTTACAGAATCTCAGGTTCGACTTAAGAACAAAGTGAAAGGAGCGATGATGTATCCGATCATCATCTCTATTTTTGGCTTTGTGATGATTAACGTTATTTTTATTGTTGTTATTCCTCAAATTGCAAAGATGTTTGATTCCGCCAAAAAAGAACTTCCCGCTCTAACAAAGGCAACCATCGGAATTTCTAATTTTCTTCAAAATTATTGGTATGTCGTCATTGTTGGAATTTTTGCTTTTATCTGGTTGATGAAAAAATATTTAGCTTCCGAAGGGGGAACTCGTCGTTGGCATAAAATCCAATTAAAAATCCCTTACCTAGGATCGCTTATTCAAATGGTTAATGTGAGTCGATTTTGTTCAACCTTGGGAACACTTCTAAACTCCGGGGTTCCGATTCTCGCCTCAATGACTATCGTAAAAAATCTTGTCCCCAATGTGTGGATGAAAGACGACATTGAAAGTTCAAGAATTGCTGTCTCAGAAGGATCATCAATGGTCGGTCCCCTACAGGCCAATGGAAATTTTCCTATGATGGTCACTTACATGATTAAACTAGGAGAACGCTCGGGTGAATTAGAACCTATGCTTGATATTATTGCAGAAAACTATGAAGACCAAGTCGATGCACGATTGAATGGGCTTACTGCCGTTATTGAACCTATCATGATGGTGCTCATGGGTGTTGCGGTGGCAATCATTATCTTTTCTGTTATCATTCCAATGATGGAATTAAACAAGTTACACTAATAAATAAAAGGAATTGATGTTATGAAGAACAATGCTGGATTCTCGATTATTGAAATTTTAATTGCCCTCACTCTCATCGGACTTGCTGGTGCCTTTGTTGCTGGTAAAGTTTTCGACAGCCTAGAAGAAGGAAGAGTACAAGCCGCTAAAATTCAAATTCAAAGAATTTCGGGAATTCTTGATGAATTCAAAAGGCATTGTAACCGATACCCTACTACTGAACAGGGACTCCAGGCACTTATTGAAAAGCCAACTGGGGGTCGCGAGTGTAAACGTTATAGACCAGGTGGGTATATGGCCGACAATAAAGTTCCGGTAGATCCTTGGGATATGGATTATATTTATGAATCACCTGATGAAGG
>JAUHYH010000166.1 GCA_030426585.1 Bacteriovoracia bacterium | reverse complement strand
CTTTCTTATTACAAAGTGCCATAGAGAGCCTAGAACTAAAAGGACTGATCCTAAATATTTGATCCAACGACCTGGGTCATAATTGACCGAGAGAACCGATGAATAAGGACCATTAGGCTCATTTTGGTAATAACTCGATTGATAAAAAGTCATGCCCCTATACTTCAAAGGGTTATTCATAAAAATATGGTGTTTACTCGATTTACCGTCATCAAATAGACTTACAAAACTTTCATAGCTTGCAGGGTTATTGGTTCCTGGGTCATTGTCCATATTGAATCGGTTCAAAGTAATTTCGTAAGGCAGTTCGATTAAATGATTTCTCATATCAAAGGTGTACTTTTCTCCACTGAGAGTCACTTCAATAGGTTTGTCTTTTTTTATCCATAAAGTTTTATCCCCAGAAGCATCTTCAATCGTCACTTGAAGGGCCCTAACCGCTCCAGCTAATTTATTTTGGTTTTCTTCAATGGGTTTTGCATATTTAGGAACTTTAATAGGGTATTTCATATCCTCGTGTTGGACGAGGCTTACTTGAAAACCCATCCAGGGCAGGTCAAGCGTCTTAGCTTCCTTAAAGTCTTTTATGACCCATTTCTCTTCTTCGGAATCAAAATAGCTAATCGATTGTCCAAAAAGGAAAAGATTAGGGCTTTCTTCAAAAACTTTTTTATTAAAAAGCCTATGAGGAGAAGATTCTTTAACACGGATCTGGTTATCATTGGTCACAAAAATTGGAAGCGGAGTCATCTTTGGAAGAAAAGCAAGGTTTAGGTATTTAGTTTTTACAAGGATGAGCTCTGCATTCTCTGTTCGTTTAATATCTATTTTGGGGTTTTCAGCACATTTTTGAGTTTGAACATCCCAAAGAATAAATTCATCTTTTTTGTTAAAGCATTCTGTAAGCCCCTTGGGAAGGTAGTGAACGCCGAGAGGGCCTAGTTGGGTTGACGTATTAAAGTCTGAAGCTTCATTTAAAGAAAAAGTAAGGTTCTCACTCATTCTATTATTAGAAAGAAAATAACTTGAGGAATGAGCAAACTGGCTCATTTGGTGACCATCAGGGTTCTTCCATTCCGTTACTTCGTCTGCAAAAGGAAGGTAAGTTTCTAGACGGATATTTTCAAACTTTTCTCCAAGTTGTGTTGTCTTATGAACATAGGGAAGCGGGTAGATGAGTTCTTTTCCTTCCTGGGGTTTCTTGATAACCAGCTCATCTAAAGGAACAACAATTTTTCTGTTGGGGGTGTTTGGAGGAAGATTTAGAGTTCCATCAATTCCAGCATAGTAAGTAACAAAAGATCCTAAAAACAATAAAAGTAAGCCTGCATGGAGAGTATAAAAACCATAAAGACCTTTTCTTGCTGGCAAACGCAAAAGTGTCGCAATAAAAATACTGAGAAACATAAGGAACTGAACGGCCATGAATGAAACAGATTTATAAACATGGCGATTGACGTAATCGACCCCGTGATAACTTTCTTGAAAAGTACCATAAGTCAGATAAGCGGCGAAGATGAGGATAATAACAACAGCAAACTTCGCGCTTCCTAAGAATTTCTCCACAGAGCGTATTTGTTCCATTTAACTCATTATAGCTTAACGAGTTAAAGTATTGAACAAAAGGATGCTTGAATAAATGATAGGCTGATGGAGAAGGTAGATCGGAAGAGATTTCTGAGAAATGACTGATACCGGGCCTGCTATAAAACTGGGCACTTTTGGGTTGAAATGCTTAATATAAGGTGAAAGCCCCATTCCAAGCAGGAATACACCTGCCCAAGGGTAGAGCGGAATAAAGTCTACAGACTTCATTGAGACCAATATTTCCAGGGGATCTTTCAGAGGAATAAGGTCAGTAAAGAAATTTAATTGAATCAGGAGACCACAAATTAAAGCGATTTTTGGTCTGTCCCTAAAGAAAATAGCGATAATTGTTAGGGCCGCAAGACAATGAAGGGTGCCAAAATAGATCCAGTTTTTGGGGAACATAAATCGACTCACCCCACTGATTATAAGAGCGAAGATAAAAAGTTTTAGAAAGCGTGGCCAGGCATTTATGAATTCAGCTTTGAGAGAGAGTTTTCCAGGCTTGAGGTTTAGGCTTAGTCCTGAGCTTAATAAAAAAAGAGTGACTATGATTCTTGGAAGGGTAAAACCAAAAAACCCTTGCATGTTAAATTGCCAATAACCAAACATGGCCAGATCATAACCAGTATGGAAAATTACCATCAGAACAATCGCACTAAAACGGAAGAAATCAATAAGAAAGAGTCGTTTCTCTGAAGGGATCAGGGGGGCATAAAAATCTTTAAAGAGATTCATGGATTTATTATAGATGTTGAAACTTTTAAAAGAACATAAAAATTTTCTTTTTTACTGCTTACTCATTACTTTTTGCTCAGGTATAGGGCAAACCTATCTTTTAGCACTCTTTAATGAACCCTTTCAGGAAAGATTAGCGATAAATTCAAAGCAAATTAGCTATTACTACTCCTTAGCAACATTTATAGCCTCTTTATTTCTTCCCATTATGGGAAGGTTTATTGATACGATTCCTTTTAGAAAGCTGGTTCTACTTATTAGCTTTTCTCTCGGACTCTCAATTGCATTACTTGGTTATGTAAATAGTATTTGGCAGCTTATTCTTGCCTACATCCTTGTGAGACTTCTCGGTCAATCGACATTGCCTCTGACCTCTTCAGCAACAATTTCAAAACACTTTGGGATGTATCGGGGAAAGGCGTTGGCCATCGCTTCTCTTGGTCGTTCTATCGCAGAAGGAATTCTTCCTTTACTTGTGATTTCAAGTCTTAATTCACAGGGGTTAACAGGAACATTTTTAGTTCTGGCCTTTATTGCTTGGGCACTTTTGATCCCAACCAGTTTTCTCTTTTTAAGAAACGTGAAGCTTGGAGCTCCTCTCTATCCAGAGAATGAAACGGCAGGACAAGTAAGACTCCAGACTGTGAACTTTAAAAGCGTTTACTTCGATATAAAGGTTTATCTCTTGAGTCTTAGTAATATCCTTTTGCCTTTCCTTTTAACGGGGGTTTATTTTCATGTTCGCTCGATTCTTGAAGTAAAGGGCTGGTCCATTCAGACTTGGGCACAATCTTTTCTCGTCTATGCGATTTGTATGGTCGGAGGAAATTTTGCAACGGGTTTTCTGGTGGATCGCTATGGGGCCCATCGAATCATTCTTTTTAAATTTGTTCCAACGCTATTAGCAGTTTCTCTTTTTTATTACGCAGAAAATTCTTTGATGTGTTATGGGATTCTCGGGTTATTCGGAATGAGTGTCGGATTGAGCACGAATGCGAAGAGTGCGCTACTGGCTGAACTTTTTGGGGGAACGATCCTTGCAACTATTAAAAGTATCGATGCCATGTTGATGGTCATCTCAACATCCATTTCTCCAATCCTGTTTTCACATTTTATTGAATCTTATGGGGTGCTAAATCTTTTTAAGGCGATGTTTATTCATACATCAATAACGGGCGTTCTTTTATTCCTTGTGATTAGAAAATATAAAAACTCCAATCGGATTTGAGTGTTTGATCATGACTTCGCCTTGGGCTTCATTACTTAAACCCTGTGAAGTGAGCTTTGAGAGATTATATTCTCCTGAGTATTTAGCCCCTTGAATTTCCACTTGCTGATGATCCAAGCTAAGAATTGAAAAAATACCGGTATGTTTAAATTTAAAATCACCTTTTGCGTTAAAAAGAATAAGGCCGTTATCTCCAAAGAGATTTACCCGTGCTTCTCTTTTAGAAAGAAAATCAATAATTTCTCCAACATTAATGAAGAAATGATCGCTTCGACCTCCCCAAAAACCAAAAAGTAAAACTTCTTTGACGGAAGAGTCTAAGGCTTTTAAAGCAATCCTTAGATCTGACTCATCTTTCTCGGAAGGAAAGAGATGATTTGGCTTGAGGCCAGATATTAAAGAGTCATTGTCTCCTAGAGAATCATAGAGTTTCGGAGTGAGTTTATTAAAGTGCTTTAAACCACCATCAATGAAGAGAGTGAAGAGGTTTGTATCAACTTCTCCATTAAGGTCCATGGGACCAATTAGATTGACTTTTGTATGGTTAGTCGCAATAGTTTCTTTCATATCAATCGATAGGGACGTATGTTTTCGAAGACTGTACAAGAGCGTATACCAAATTGGAAATACTGGTCAGAGACCAGTCCTGAATCATCATTTCAAAGAACTTTCTTCACCGGTTCTGGTGAGTTTCAATTGCTAGGTGATGGTGAAAAATTTTATTTGGAAGTGGTGACTCCTCTGGAATCAGAAGAAATGGCGGTCATTGAGCTTATGCTCGACTTTTTAATGCGATACCCCAAAGATAGGCTCGCTGAATGCCGGTTTCGTGAATTTGATTACTATCTAAGGGATAGCAATACTCAATCTCCTTTTCCGGAGAACTATCAAACAAATCATATTGAACAGATCTTTAGCGACGTGAAGTTTATCTTCGGACAGGACCTCCACAAGGGTTTAAAACTGGAGCATCTCTCTAAAATTCAGCGAATTTTGACTCTAGAGCAATTCATTAATGCTCAAAAAGAGAAATCCTGGGGAGATGATGTCGAGGTCAATTTGGTGGATATTGAAGGGAAAAACCTTTTTTTAGAGATTAAGGCCCCAGGTGATTTGGAGCTTTATCTCGATAAAATCCAAGAAAGCTTAATAGATTTTTTCCATGATTATGATTTAAACTGTATACTCTCAAATAATATTTCATTTGGAGGAGCAGAGCAGTGAGAAGCCTCGTTTTCTTATTTGTCATCATTTTTCAGTCACACCTTTTTGCAGCAAACAAAGAGAACGGAGCCGTTCTTTATAAAAAGTGCCAAGCCTGTCACGGGAAAGAAGGTCTTGGGAAGAAGTCTCAAAAGGCTCCAATGCTTGCGGGCCAGTTCGACTGGTACGTTAAAGCGCAGATCCTAGCGATTAAATCGGGAACAAGGGCCAATAATAATACAAAAAAAATGATGCCTTTCGTGAAGAATCTCTCTGACTCAGAGATTGAAGATCTCGCAGCTTATATTTCATCAATGCCACGGTTAAAATAATTATGGAAGAAAAGAGACCTAATCCACCTATTAAATTTAAGGCCTGTGAAACGGAAACAGATCTTAAAAAAATTTATGATTCTTAATTTCATCTATTTTTCACACTCCAAGTCTTTTTTCTGGTAATTTAACTAATAAACTCTATATTAGATCTTTCAATTAATTACCAATAAATTTTGGAAAATAAACATTTTACTCTAATATTTGTTTAAATAACAATTTTCTCTCTTTATTATAAAATGGTGGAATTC
>JAUHYH010000008.1 GCA_030426585.1 Bacteriovoracia bacterium | reverse complement strand
TGATATCAATACTCATGACATGGCTTTCGATCAATTGGATCAGGTCATGCGCGATAAAGTTGTCAGTTCGAAGACATTGCCTGAACAGGAAGCTCAAATGACACTTGTGACCCTCGAAAGTCAGGCTAGTTTCTCGGGTATGCGGTTAATCGATTCCAAGAATTACGATTGGACACCAGCAAACTATAAAAAAGCGAGCCAGCAGTTTATCAAAGGGTCTTTGATCGGCCATTGCCTTCGGTATCACAATTTACTTGAAAGACAAGTGAGGAGTAAGATGTGTTCTGATCGTGATTTGAAAATGATATTTTCTTCAATACCGGTTTTACTCCTGCCTCTATCTCGGGTTGTGCTTCAACCGTAGATGTTTGTATTTCAGATTTTTATAACAATCCTACTAACTCCAAAGATAAGTCTCCTTTGATTTATTCAACAGGCTCAGACTTTGCAATGTTGAGAATTGAACCTTCGGTAAAAGCTTTTGGTAACAGTTTTCATTATTTCGATTTAAACAGTGGGTCTGATGAGTACTTATTTGATCTTTACGAACAATAGTTACATATTTCTTCTGTAGCTACCGCCAACCTTATAAAGAACCTTTGTGATCTGACCTAAAGAACAGTATCGAACCGTCGATAGTAATTCTTCAAAAATATTCCCGTTAGACAACGCCACTTTTTCAAGTTTCTCTAAAGCTTTTTGTGACTGGTCTTTATGTGTTTTTTGAAAATCCTTAAGACGGTTAATTTGATCTTCTTTTTCTTCTTTGCTGGCCCTTGTGAGTTCAATTTCTTGGGTCATTTGCTCGTCAATATTTTCAGCAATATAGGTATTCACTCCAATAATTGGAAACTCTCCACTATCTTTGAGCTGTTCATAGTAGAGTGATTCTTCTTGAATCTTCCCTCTTTGATACATACTCTCCATCGCCCCAAGAACACCACCCCGATCAGAGATATTTTCAAACTCTTTCAAAACAGCCTCTTCAACAATTTCACAAAGCTCTTCAACAATAAAAGAACCTTGAAGCGGGTTGTCCGTTTTATTCATTCCGAATTCACGGTTAATAATCATCTGGATCGCCATGGCCCGGCGAACAGACTCTTGAGTGGGGGTTGTAATCGCTTCATCGTAAGCATTGGTGTGAAGTGAGTTACAATTATCTGATAAGGCCAAGAAGGCTTGTAAGGTTGTTCGAATATCATTAAAATCAATTTCTTGGGCATGGAGACTCCGCCCAGAAGTTTGAATATGATATTTCAGTTTTTGTGCTTTAGGATTCGCCCCATACTTATCTCTTAAAGTTACCGCCCAAATCTTTCGGGCTACTCTTCCCATCACTGTATATTCTGGATCTAAGCCATTACTAAAAAAGAAAGATAGGTTTTCGCTGAAGTCGTTGATATCAAGACCACGACTTAAGTAGTACTCAACAAAAGTAAAACCATTTGAAAGAGTCAGGGCCAACTGAGTAATCGGATTCGCTCCCGCTTCTGCAATATGATAACCACTAATTGAAACCGTATAATAGTTTTTAATCTTATTTCGACAGAAGAATTCCTGAACATCACCCATCATCTTAAGAGCAAACTCAAGAGAAAAAATACAAGTGTTCTGAGCCTGATCTTCTTTAAGGATATCAGCTTGAACTGTTCCTCGAACTTGTTTCATAACCTCGATACATTTTTCTTTATCGTCGAGGTCCTTACCTTTTAACTGCTGATTAATCGCCGTGTTCATAAACATGGCAAGAATAATGGGAGCAGGGCCATTAATGGTTTTTGATACTGATGTACTGGGGTTTACAAGATCAAACCCTGCATAAAGATCTTCCATATCTTTGAGAGTCGCGATGCTAACTCCAGATTCTCCGACCTTTCCATAAATATCAGGTCGATAATCAGGATCTTCTCCGTATAAAGTTACCGAATCAAAGGCCGTTGAAAGCCTCTTTGAAGGTTCACCTTCAGAAAGATAATGAAAACGCTTATTGGTTCTCTTCGGTCCCCCCTCGCCCGCAAACATTCTTTTTGGTTCTTCATCCTTTCGTTTAAAAGGAAAAATTCCCGCTGAATAAGGAAAGAAACCAGGGAGGTTTGAGTTTCTTATAAATTTATATTTCTCTGATTCGTAATGATATCGAGGAAATCCCACTCGAGAGATCATTGAATGAGAAAGACTCTCATACTGAGTTGGAACCTTAATATCCTTTCCTCTAACCTGATAAGTGAATTCCCCTGCTTTATATTGGGCAATAGCTTTATCAAAAGCTTCAAGTTCTTCAAAAACATTTGGAGCGATTTGCTTGGCAATATCTTCGTATTCTTTAATTAAAGCATCTTTAACGTTCACATCTTTGATTACGTGAAGTGAAGAGCTCGCTTTTAAAACCTCATACTCCCTGAGAAGAGTTACAAGCTTAGCGGATTCTTCATTATAGTTTCTACAAGTTTCTGAAATTTCTCTTAGGTAATTCACTCTTCCAACAGGAATAACTGTATCAATAACTTCCGGCTCTTTAATTCGGTTCAGAGCCTCTACCTTTTCATTTTTTTCTAATCCAAACTCTTCAATCAAATCATAAAAGAGAGCATTCACTCCAGCATCGTTAAACTTTGAAGCCATCGTTCCATAGATAGGAAGTTTTTCATCAGCTGGCTCATGAAAAAGTTGATGGTTTCTTCTATACTGTTTTCGAACATCTCGAAGAGCATCACGGCCACGAGGTTTTTCAAACTTATTGACCACGATAAAATCAGCTGCATCGAGCATTTCTATTTTTTCAAGTTGAGTTTGAGCTCCAAACTCTGGAGTCATGACATAAAGAGACTTATCGGCGACTTGGGTGATTTCATCACTGGCTTGACCAATCCCTGAAGTTTCAACAATGATAAAATCAAAGTTTTGAGTTTTTAAAAACTCAGTTACTTTTTTGATTTGAGGACTAAGTTCTGTTTTAGAATCTCTAGTCGCAAGAGAACGAATATAAATATTAGGATAAATCGCACTTCCTAAACGAATCCTATCTCCGAGGAGTGCCCCTTGAGTTTTCTTTTTTGTCGGATCAACACTGACGAGTGCAATTTTTTTATCTGGATAATTTCTATGAAACCTTAAGAGAAGCTCATCAATCAATGATGACTTTCCTGCTCCCCCTGTTCCTGTAATACCCAATATAGGAGTTTTTCGAGCTTCTCCTTTAACGGGAATTTCCCCAGTATTTTCTATCGCTGAAATAACTTGGGCCCTTTGAAGTGCCGAAAGTTCTTCGCCTTTAAAATCAGAAAATTTTACGGATTCTAGGGTTGAATAATCTGACTTGGTGATCATATCCTTGATGATCCCATCAAGTCCTAATTCCATACCGTCTTTTGGGGAATAAATTTTTGTAATTCCCTTAGAGTGAAGTTCTTCAATTTCTTTTGGCGTGATGACTCCGCCACCACCACCAAAAATTCGAATATTTTTAGCCCCAGCCTTATCGAGAAGCTCACGAATATAGGTGAAATACTCCATATGACCGCCCTGGTAGGAGCTGAGTGCAACAGCGTGCGCATCCTCTGAAATAGCCGCATCAACGACTTCCTGAGCGCTTCTGTTATGCCCTAGGTGAATGACCTCAACACCATTAGCCTGAAGAATTCTACGCATAATATTGATGGAAACGTCGTGCCCATCAAAAAGACTGGCTGCAGTTACGAATCGGAGTTTATTACTAGTCGACATGGGTTAAACCATCACTATTTTCAATTTCACGTGCCTTCAATATAGTGTATAATCATTAAAGTTTGAAATATTGGTATTAAATAAACTATGAGCGAAATCAAAGTAGAAAATCCATTCCACTCAGCCCGTTTTAAGCCGGCCAGAAAGGGTAAAAGACCCCCAAGGCTTCTTGCTATCGTGCATCAAAGTGGTTGTACCGGGTGTGAAGTCTGTATTGCAGGCTGCCCAGTCGATTCAATTGAACTTGTTGCTGGCCCTGATCCGAAAAACCCAGGCTTTCAGCAAACAGTAGAAATCGATCTTGCTCGTTGTATTGGATGCCAAAACTGTTCTCAAGATTGTCCTTGGGAAACTATCATGATGTATGAACATGATGATGCTTTCGTTGCTTGGGGTAATGAAACTTTAAAGTCAGAACTTTATGTTTCTGCCGACAAACTTCAAGACATAGACCCTTCTCTTTTTGAAGAGAAAGAAACTTCAGAAGAACCAGTCTAATATAAAAAAAAGCCTCTCTTTCGAGAGGCTTTTTTATTTCTAATCATTTTTAAATTATTTTTTTAACGGGTTCCAATAATGGCTTCCGCCATATCAACCATTCCACTCGAAATTACAGCATTGCTTAAATTAGACGACTTTCGACTGGTCTTTATAAGTAATTCTCGCACTAACTTAGGGCTCACCTTAAGTGTTTTTGCTGAACTATTCGATGCAACGATGTTGGGGTTATTTGAAATTATTTCTGCAACTATTCCTGTAACGTGAGGAGCTGCCATCGATGTTCCTGATAATTGTTGATACTTATTTCCTGGTGCCGTAGAAAGTATCCCAACTCCCGGAGCAGAAACATGAACATTTTTTTTACCAAAGTTAGAGAAGTTAGCTAGATTTCCGGTGATGTCGTGGGCCGCTACAGAAATAACTCCCAACTCAATAAGACCAGCTGGATAGCTAATTTGACCTATATCAAAGTTAGCGCCTTCATTCCCAGCAGCAACCACAACAATTACACCTTTCTTGTAGGCATGCTGAATGGCTTCTTCTACTGCTAGATCTTTCTTACGACCCCCCAAAGAAAGATTAATAACTTGTGCACCATTATCTACTGCGTATGTAATTCCTGCTGCTACATCAACCCAAGCACCAGTACCATCGGCTCCTAAAACTTTAACGGCCATAATTTCTAAATTTCTTGCGACTCCACTTACACCAAGTGAGTCATGAGAAGCACCGATTGTTCCTGCGCAATGAGTGCCGTGACCATCATCATCTATTGGGTTCGCACTATTACTATTGAAGTTATATCCATAAATATCATCAACGAATCCGTTACCGTCATCATCTACGCCAGGCTTACCGTTTAATTCTCTTTCGTTTTTCCAAGCTTGATCCTTAAGATCTGCGTGATTGTAATCAACCCCTGTATCAACGACAGCAACAAGTGCTTTTTGGCTTGGCTCAAAAATGTCCCAAGCTTTAATTGCATTTATATGTGTATTAGAACCATTATCTAAACCCCAAAGCTTATCAAACATATCCACTTGAGAAACCTGATTCAATGTAAGTCTTTTGCTTCTTTTTGTTTTTGGTAACTGAGCTAGGTACGATGGATACACAGTTTGAACCATTGGATGATTTGTTAACTTTTTAACCAAGCTTGATTTCACCGTAGAGTGAGTTCTAATCTTGTAATAATGTGACCCACCAACTTTAATTTTTTTGAATTTATTGATGATTGTTTTAACTTTAGAGTTAGTAAAAAAAGCTTTCGATTTAGCACCTGGTTTTAGCTTCACAACATATTCATTTGGGTGAGCCATTACTGCAGCTGAAACAGAACTGGTAATAAACGCACTAAAAGCAACAACGCTCACTAGTTTTAAAATCTTCTTGATCATTCTTTTCCCTTTTTAAGAGCCGTATGAGCACGGCCAATAAATTTTCTTTAAGGAACTGTAGAAAAAATCTTCACCTGAGTATAGAAATCAAGCTTATTTGTAAGACTATATTACAAGCACTACGCGTATAAATATTATTTAATTGGCCCTGCGTTAACCAGGGCCAGATGGGCCAAATATTATTTACTTAGAGAAGTCAGAAAGTATTTTCTGGGCAGCCTTTTCAAGGTTCAAGATCCCGCCAGAAACTGTCTTGCCTTTGAGGTCATCAGAAGGACTTACTGTCTGCATAAGTACTTTCTTCATATAAAGAGCGAATTTAGCAGGCTCTTTTCTAACAGCTGTTTGAATTCCCGAGTGTCCGATCGAGCTCAAAAATCCAATAGCACCCGTTACGTGAGGAGTGGCCATTGAAGTTCCTGTTAACTCTCCGTAATCATTGTCTGGTAAAGTTGCAACGATCTTTGTTCCTGGAGCAGCCAAATCAATCGTTGTTTTTCCAAAACCAGCATAAGAGTTTCTTTGAGCTTTGTTCGTTGAATTTGTTACAGAGAGAAGGAAGTCACTTCCGCAACCTGTTGGAACATCACCGGTTTGATCAATGTTCCAGTTTTGGTTCGCTGTCGCTGCAACAGAAAGAATTCCCACACTTCCCATTCGATCATAGATGTCATTCCATGCAGCATACTCTCCAGAATCGCACTTAGCTCTATCAACTCCAAAACTTGAATTGGTTGCAACAATATTTGCACCTTTCTTTCCTTTAGACTCTAGCCAAAGTTTTTTCTGATCTAAAATATAACCATAAGCTGCAAGAACTTTTGAAGTTAAGCCGCCTGATCCACCACTGTAGATAACAGACATAATTTTTGCTCTTGGGCTAACGCCAGAAACACCGATTTTATTATCACCGCGAGCACCAGCAATTCCACCAACATGGGTACCATGTTTTCCTGCTGTTATTGTTCCACTTTTGGTCCCAGCGTTCCAACCGTAGATATCATCAACGTAACCATTCCCATCATCATCAACTCCGTTTCCTGGGATCTCATTTGTATTTACCCACATATTCTCTTTTAGATCTTCATGTCGGTAATCAACTCCTCCATCAACGATCGCAATCACAGGTTGGTCAGCATTACTTAAAGACTTAACGCCGGCGAGTTCCCAAGCTTGAACAGCTTTGATATCAGAACCATTATTAAAGTCATTGTTTAAGCCCCACTGTTCATTAAAAAGATCGTCATTAGGGGCGCGATCATAATATCGGGCAGTCACATAATGATCTCTTTGAACGTAAAGAACGTTTTTATTGTTTCTTAATTTTTCGATAAGGGCAGTGTAAGCAAGTGTCGATTTAACTTTTACTAGATGCAGGTTAAGTGACCTTGAAAGAGTTTTTTTCGCTGTTGCAAAATTCGCCATAAACTTTGTCGGCGTTGAGCTTTTTAAACGAACAATGAGTTGACCCTCTTTGTACTTAGCTTCAGAAAACACTTGAGAAACTGTTAAAAGTGAACAGCATAGAACGAGACTTTTTAAAGACATAAAACCTCCGTATTTTTAAACCTTCCAAGGTAAAAAAATGTCTGTCTTTTTTTGTCTACTATGCTACGAAGACTCAATCAGGAGGAGAACTTAAATCTACTGTCATTTTCTTCTTTTCAAGTCTAAAGAAAAATAATTTAGCAATGGATAGATCACTATAACTATCAAGGCAATCCATTGAGATGTACTAAATCTCCCAAAGTGTCCACGAACTTCATCACCACGTAAGAACTCAAGACCAAAACGAATTACGGCATAGGCTCCGAGATAACTTACTAATAACTGGTAAAAACTTTGATTTCTTCTTCGGTGAAAATAAACAAATAATGCGAATAAGGACAAACTCTCCACTAGCGTTACGGGGAAATGAGATCCATTGTGCATCTGAACGCCAAAGCAACAACCTGTTAAAAAGCACCCAATCCTTCCAATAGCATGCCCTAAACAAACAGCGGGAATAAGTAAGCGCATATCAAAAGGCTTTGCCCTTATTTGCTTCCAAGCAATAACAACAAGAAGCCCTACTAAAAGACCCCCATAAAATACAAATCCACCTCCAGTCCAAAAGTTGTACTGATCGATAATTGTTAATAAGGTGTCCGGAATAGTGAATAAGAACAAAAGCTTGGCTCCCGTCCAAGCAGAAATAAATGAAACCATACTAAATAGAATGAAGTCCTTATGCCCCTCTTGTAGTTGATACCAGATGTATTGAAGAGAGGTTGCCCAAGCTAAAGCAAAGATTACAGGATAAGTGTAAAGTACAAGGCTTTCGGTTTTAAAAAGGACAGGGAACATTTATTTGGCTTTCTTTTTTTTGGGAGCAATAAACAAAGCATCATAACCGATAATAACTGCCGCGACTGTGATACAACTGTCTGCAATATTAAAAGCTGGCCAGTGGCTCGTTCCAATATAGAAATCAAAAAAGTCGACCACAAAATCCAACATAATCCGATCAATTAGATTTCCAACAGCTCCTGCAATAATCAAAGCGTAAGAAAGAGTCATATAAAATGCCTCTTTGATACTTTTATAAAGAAGATAAAAAAGAAACCCAACAGCAATAACCGGTAATACCTTAAAAATTACCAAGCGAACGTTATCATCAAACATCCGCCCGAATCCCCAAGCAGCTCCTTTATTTCTTACGTAGGTAAGATTAAAAAAACCATCAATCACAGAAACCGATTCATGAAGTTGAAAGTTTGAATCAACATAGCCCTTAGTTAATTGATCAATAATGATCAAAAAAACAATTAATACCAGACACCACCAAAACCGATTCACTGATAATACTCTTTAGGGTTAAGTTCATATTTTTCAATTTTTCTAAGAAGAGTCTTCTTAGGAATATTGGCATTTAGAGCTGTTTGATTGATTTTACCTTTATTCATTTTTAAAGCTTGAACAATAAATTCTTGCTCAAATTGCTCTTTCGCAACTTGGAAATCAAGTTTCACCTTATCGCCTTCACCTTTTGTTGCGAATTGAAAAGTATAATCACCAAGCCCATCACTTGATCTTGTAACATCAAGAACAGAGTTTTGAATTCCCTGAAAATCAATAATACTGTTTCCGTCTTCAGACTCTTGAAGCTTAGGACCTCCAGAAAGCACTGATGCAGGAAGCGAAGTTATAGAAATTTCGTCCTGTGATTCCATAATAAAACAATGCTCTATGACGTTTCTTAGCTCTCTAATATTGCCCGGCCAGCTGTATTTCTGAAGAACAGCAATCGCCTCATCTGAAAAACCTTTAATACTAAGACCATGAACGTTATTGAAGTAATTAATATAATAACTAGAAAGATGTGGAATATCAGAAGTCCTCTCTCTAAGTGGAGGGAGGTAAACTGGAAGAACATTCAATCTATAAAAAAGATCCTCCCGAAAAGTTCCCTCTTTAATCATATCTTCAAATGATTTGTGAGAAGCTGCGATAATTCGAACATCAACCTTCACTTCTCTATTTGAACCTACTGGTGAAAAACTTTGTTCTTGTAAAACACGAAGTAACTTTACTTGCATTGCTGGAGAAATATCACCAATCTCATCCAAGAAAAGAGTTCCTCCGTCAGCAAATTGAAACTTACCAATCTTTCGAGAGTCCGCACCTGTAAAGGCACCCTTCTCATGACCAAAGAGCTCTGATTCAATTAAGTTTTCGGGAATAGCCCCACAGTTAATAGTTACAAACTTTTCATCTTTTCTCGGTCCATTATAATGAATCGCCTTAGCGACTAATTCCTTACCAGTACCTGACTCTCCTCTAATAAGAACAGGAGTGCTTACCTGAGCAAGCTTAGAGATGATATTGAAAACTTTCTTCATCGCTGAAGACTCTCCAACAAACTTATCATCAGCACTATCTGAACCCAGTGATAAGGTAGGAGCTGAAAAAGCCGTTGTTTCAACAAGTGATCTTGCCTTAAGGGCCCGCTTAATAAGAGCGACAAGATTTTCTGAAGTAATGGGTTTTTCAAGGTAGTTATAAGCCCCTTCTTTAACGGCTTTAACTGCATCAGTAACATTAGAATAAGCAGTCAAAATAAGAACAATTAGTGAAGGGTCGTGTTTTTTCATTTCAACGAGAGCTTCCAGGCCGTTCATCTCTGGCATGTTTACATCCATCACCACAAGATCATATTGTTCTCTGTAAACAGCATTAACAGCTTCTCGACCGTTGTTTGCTACATCGACTTGAAAATTATGATATTCCAGAGCATTTTTTACGGTATCCTGAAGCACCTTATCGTCGTCTACGACTAACACTCTATGCATGATTAACTCCTACTTGTTAATTAACTTTATGGTAAAGGTTGTTCCCTTTCCAATCTCCGATTGCACTGAAATCGTTCCTTTGTGCAATTCGATAAAATATTTTACCAAATACAACCCAAGTCCTGAACCTTTAATCTTATGAGTTGAATCATTTTTTACCCGATAAAACTTTTCGAAGATGTGAGAAAGGTCATCGGGGCTGATGCCGGCACCATTATCAGCAATTTCTATTGTCACCCACTCGTCATTATCGAAGGTTTTGACACTTATTTGAGACCCTTCTCCAGAGTATTTAATGGCATTTTCCACAAGATTCGAAATAACTCGGTGAATAAGGTTTTGGTCTAGCTGGATTGGGTATAGTGGAGAAAGCTCCAGATCCAGTCCGATCTTCTTGGTCTCCATTTCATAGGTAAGCTTCTCAACGACTGACTCAATAATTTTATTAACATCCTTTGAGGTTAAATTGAGGTTTAAGTTCTGAGATTCAACTTTAGTTAAATCTAAAATTGATGTAATGAATTGGTTCAACGCTTGGGTCGACTTAATAATATTATCAATGATTGTATTATCTTCTTCTGTATGAACTTTCATTTTTAAGTTATCGGCCATCCCTGCAATTTTCGCGACAGGTGTTTTTAAATCATGACTCATCAGTGAAATAAAGTTTTGCTTAAGGTTTTCAACCTTTTTTAACATTTCTGATTCTTCTTCGATTGCATATCTGGTTTGATACTCAACAATTGCTCGATAAGGTATCCAGATATAGTAAACAATAAAAACACTTAAAAGTATGTGGGCGATTTTTAGCCAAGCACCCAAGAAGACAAAAGAAACATAAGCAACTAGAACAACTGAAGCAATCAGAGAAATTGTTATCAACAACCCTCTTGTTGGTTGAACTTTTGAAATGATAAATGAGAGACCTATCGCAAGGAACAAAGCTAAGATATCTGTAAAAACTCCAGAGATAGGATAAAGAGTTCTGTTCTGACTTAAACTATGAACCATTGAAGCATGGAGGGCGAGTTTCGAAACTTTTTTCTCTTTAGAAAAAGGAGTGTAAACAAAGTCATCAGAGTTCGATGAATATTGAGGACCAATTAAAACAACTTTATCTTTAAAAAAATCGGGAGGAATTGCACCATTAAGGACTCTATAAAAAGGAATTTGAACAAAAACATCGTCTGAATTGTTTAAATCAACCAAATGAGCGTAGTTTACAAAAGTAGCGTCGGCATCACTATTATAATAAGCCCCCCAGACAAACTTTGACTTATTCTCCTCTAACCCCTGGTCTTTTCTAATCCTATTGCTAAGCCAAAAATGTAAGGAATCCTCTCCTGAAATGTCTAGAATGGCCTTTCTGTGAACTGAGTCTTTAGCAAACACCTCTCCATCAACATTGATAAGAGCTGGAGAATAGCCAAACTTCTTCATCTCTTCGGGAGGAATTTGCTCTCCCCAAAAGTCTATACTTGTACCTATACGGAACACACCATTTTCTTTTGTGTAATCCTCAATAATTTCAAGAAACTTTTTATAAAAACGCTCATCATCTTCTTGAGTGGGTTCTTCAAAGTTCACCAAATACGAAATAATAAATGGGGAATCCTTAGTTACCTTCTCCAAGAACTTAGAATGAGTTGCATAAGTATACGGATAATACTCACCAAGAATTTGATCATTGTTCTCATCTTGTGTGATCAGAACAAATTGTTTCTCCGGAGTGTCCGTGACATGGAGCTTAATCCAGAGATCATAAAGGATTGATTCGAAACTTGAAAAAGGGTATTGGATTAAAAGCAGGATAAAAGCTGCTGTAAAAAAAAGCGGATAAAAACTATTTATCTCCCCTCTTCTTTCAGACACTAGCTCACCAACCTTACCCAAAGGTCTGACTTTTTATTCCAATAAGTTGAATTAAATTCATTCCTTTTTGAAAACTTAAACCAAAGAAAGTTCAAGAGACTATCTAGGGGAATCAAAAGAAACATAAGTAAAAGGGAGACCACTTTAGGTTGAATTTTTTGAATACGGGCAAAGAGGTCTTCTTTTAAGAATACAAAAATCCAACATACGTGAAATAAGGAATGAGTAAAATCAAAACATTTAAACTCTAAAAACTTTGAAACTTCTGATACTGGATTTAACTCAAGTTTTTTTAAGTATGAAGGACTCGCTAAAAGAATCAGTTTATTTTTAGATCGAATAATGAGGTAATGAACAAGCCCCAGTGACTTCATTTCAAAAGTATCTAGGGACAGGGGTTTATCCAATAAACTTGAATCTCTATCCCAATGTGCCTGGAGTGACCTCAAATAAACGGGTTTAACGCGTCCAAGGTAAAACAGGTATAACCTCTGAAAAAAGACCAGGCTAAGTGCCCCGAGTGTAAAAATGACCACCAAAAAGTATAACATGTTGCGTTTTCCCTTTTTACGCAGAAGGAGTTTCGCATGGACATTCTCGCAAATAGAAGCTATTAAGACACTACATTTTTGGGCAGGACTAAGAGTTTTTTATTGAAGTGAACAAAGAAAGCGAATTTTTGCAAAGCGTCGATCGCTATAAAGATCTCCTTGAAGAGGAAGCTACCCACCAACCCGAGAATGACTTGTTTTGTGAGTGCAACTTTATCTCTGAAAAACAGATTGAGAATGCGGTGCGAAACATGATATACATCGATTTTGAACTTTGGCTCCAAAAAATGGGAGCAGGTAGTGGCTGCGGAAGCTGTCTAAAGTCGGTTTGTAGCAAAAATATATATTCTAAATATCGTACTAAAATGGAGTAGTTTATGTCGTTTGATCGTATTCTTTTCGGAACCGCTGGTGTGCCTAACTGTACAGAAAAAAAGAACAACCCTGTTGAGGGTGTGATCAATGTCCATAAACTTGGGCTTGATTGTATGCAGTTGGAATTTGCACACGGTGTAAGAATGAAAGAAGAGATCTCTTCTGCTCTAAGAAAAATTTCCTATGAGCTTAATATTCCTCTAACTTCTCACGGCCCTTATTACATTAATCTCAATGCTCGTGAGCAAGATAAAATCGATTCTTCTGTTGAAAGAATCATCCAAACAGCAAAAATCTCTGACATGTGTGGAGCTGAGTCTATGACTTTCCACGCGGCTTTTTATATGAAAGATTCTCCATACGATGTTTTTGACCTTGTTGAAAAAAGCATGAACGTTATCGAAGAAAGACTTTCAAGACTCGATATCGAAATCGAACTTCGACCAGAACTCACAGGTAAGACAAGTCAATTTGGGTCGCTTGAGGAACTTCTTAGCCTTTCAAAAAATATTAACAGCTGTCTTCCCTGTTTAGACTTCTCTCACCTCTACGCAAGAACAGGTGAGTTTAATACTTACGAAGAGTTTTCAACTGTCATTGATAGAGTCAAAGAAAATCTTGGTCCCGATTCAACTGGGAACCTTCATATGCATATCTCTGGTATTTCTTCGAATGCCAAGGGTGATTTAAAACACCTTAACCTAAAGGAATCTGACTTTAATTGGAAAGATCTTTTAAAAGCTCTTAAGGATAAGAAGTGTACTGGCTATATGATTTGCAACAGCCCCAATCTTGAAGAAGATGCCCTTATGCTTAAAGAGTACTACATGGCCCTCTAATACTATCCCTAATAAATATTTGGTTAATTAGCGCTGGCGAGTCCAGCGCTTTTTTTATTCAAAAAGAGGATAGCCAATTAAAAATGCTTTAGATTCAAGGAGCTGTGATCATGACAGCTGAAGCGTATGCTTTGATACGTTGCAAGCTGGAGTGATCACTTGCAACGTAGAAGATGAAGTATTTTTAGCAGGCTATTGGCCTTCGACGGCGATATCTTTCACCATATCGTGATAAGTTTTCACGTGATCAATCTTGTTGATTAACCAACCGTCACCACCAGGGATTAAGCTTGCAACTTTTTTAGTTTCTGTTTCGAACTCTTTTTCTTTTCCATCTACTGTCACGTAAGAAATAAAATAGGTGATTTTACATTCATTTGAAGAACAGTTTTTCGAAATAATTTTGAATTTCTTTCTTTTAATATTTTCGAGCTTTTCATACTTTGTTTCTCGAAGATCATTCATTGATTCAAGATAAGAGTCTGAAATATAATCTTTTACATCATCAATTCCTGCTCCATCAAACCTTTTTTGAACAAATGTTTCTAAGGTTCCTTCTGGAGATTTTTGAGATTGCACACAAGAGAAAAGTAAAACAAACAAAAGTAAATTCTTCATTATAAACCTTTAAATTAATCTTTCTGGCTTCCAGCCTATTCTACTAAGTTTTCTAACAAACCTAAGTGTAGCATTATTTTCTCTAGAAAATAAAAATCTAAAACTTAAGCGTTTTTGTTCGGTACAGGTAAGGACTGGTCCTATAGGGACATCATACTGATTTCCTTGAAAATCGATATGAATAATGTGGTTATTTTTAATCTCTGGCGGTAATTCAGAGAACTCCAAGACACCGCCTGAGCCATCCCAGTGAATAAGCGTTGCTTCTTTGCCTTCAAAATTTGCAGATATTTTTTGACCTAATACTTTGCGAAGTGTTTTCTTGAGAAAATTAGTCTGATAGCACGATTTTTGGAGCTCTTCTTTTAATAGAGATTGGAAATAAAAAAGAATAATTAGCAAAAAAACGAGGTAAAAGGCACTAATTTTATTGAAGCTTTGAGATAATGTGTAGGCGTTTACGGCGTAAGAAACAATAAAATAAAGCCTTACAAGCTTAATAGACCAGCTTCTTAGCAGCCACAATCCAATGAGCGTAAAGATACCAAGAATGGGTAAATAAAAGAAATCCTGTGTGTATGCAAAAAAACGAGCAGGGCTTAAAAATGTTTTCTGTTGGTAGAAACAATAAAGCACATAATGGGAAAGGCCGAGCAAAATCAAGAGTGCTGAAGTCAACTTTACAATGTAGGGTCTATAGAAAACCTTCATATTGCCGTTATCATAAAGCTTTTTGCCATCTAGCGCAAAGAATTGATTCTTAATACAATAAAAATAGATGTCTCAAAAGCTCAAAATTACTAATATCTGTGTGGGGTGTGATAGTTGCCGTATCATTTGCCCAGAGGAAACTATTTTCACCCAGGAAAATGAATATTTTATTGAAAACTGGGGATGCACTCTTTGTTCACTTTGTATTCAAGTATGTCCTGTTGATGCGATTAAAACAATTGGAAGTGAAAGAGATGGATCAAAAGAAGCTAGTTAAATAACTCTCTTTCTTGAATAAAAGATAAGAGCTGATCATCAGATTCGGACCAAACACGAGACAAAGTATCGTGATACCTTTTCAAGGTTCCTAGGTCATAAAAGTTTTTACCTAGTTTATAACCTAATATTTTTACCTTTTTGAAATCTGCAATTGTTTGAAAGAAGCTCGATTTTCCAGAAATTTTTGGAATTATTTTATTATTTACTAAACAACAACCCACGTAGGTATTATAGGTTTCTTTTGTAACTTCTGCAGATTTTATCAAACCAGTTATTTCTTCGTTTGAATTTGTTAAAACCTCTGTATAGCCTTCGTTTTCTAGCTTTTTAACCTCTTTTAAAAATAAAAGTGAATGTGCTTCTTTTGATGTTAACTCATTCGCAGCGCTATTTATCTCATCAACTGAAATATCAATAAAAATATCACTATTTATTGCTAGAACAACTTCTTCATTTTTAACATTTTCTTGTTGTAGAAAGTTTTGAACTCCACCCCCAACATCCAAAATTTCTTCTTCTATCAGAAGGTTTACTTCGGGGAAGTCCGTCGAAAGATATTCTTTGATTAAATCACGTTGATGGTGAAGGTTAACGTAGATATTTTCAATACCTACTTTCTTTAAATAATTTATTTGAAGACCAAGTAATGACGTTTGGAAAAATGGCCAAAGAGGTTTTGGTAAAAAATTACCGTAAGAACCCATTCTATTTCCCATACCTGCACAAAGAATAATTGCCGATTTAACCGTCATATCTATAACTGTACAGGGAGTTCTTTAATTTTCCTAGTTCAGGAATTTTATCAAGAGTTGTAATCAAGGATTCAATACTTGAGTTAATAAATGGAAGATAACTAATGTTCCCATTTTTTATATAGTGATAGGAAAAACTACCAATCGCCTTAAAAATCCTTTGAATCATTACATAGTCATAATTCAAGAGAAATTCTTCTTTTGATTCTTGGACTTCCGTTTTATCAAAATAGTAATTCAATAATGATTCTTTTAAATTTTCCGGAAGCGATGTATAGCGGTCATCGATCAAGGAACAAAGGTCATACTGTCTTGGACCTAGCATGCTATCCTGATAATCAATGATACAAGCCTCTCCGTCTTTAATAATGATATTTTTTGAATGATAATCACGATGAGAAATTACGTATTTTAAACCTTTGAATTTTTCTAGAACAGGCTTGAACAAACTTTTTATATTTGAAACTTCTTCGTCGCTCACTTTATTCATTTTTTTTACAAAATATTCAAGAGTTAAACCAACCTCAAAGTTTAGCTTTTTTTCATCAAATTGATCATAGTTTTTAGATTTATCGATGTTAAGGTTGTGTATTTTAATAACTTCATCAATCGCTTTAAGGTATAGCCTTTCAACATCTTTGGAAGAGTCTCTCGTCATCCTTAACAAAGAGAGATCGCCAAAATCTTCTTGAAGGACGATACCGAGTTCAAAGTAAAAGACTTCAGGAACTCGGATGCCTTTATTAGAGTACTGATTCGTCCAATAAATGAATTCTTCATTTTGTTTTGTATTTGAAGGATCATTTAGACAAAGTAGAAAATTATGATCCTGATAGGTAATTCGATGGTACTCTCTTGATGAGGCATCTCCCGGAAGCTTTTGTATTTCAAGCTCATACTCTTCATCAATTTTGAAGTATTTTTCCTTAAGAATTAATAAAGCGTTTTCAACTGTCATCTTAAAACTGCGATGAATTCATAGAACATTCTAGAAGAGTTAAATTCTATCGATAAATCAAAATTCTGACCATAGTTTTCCACAACAAAATTCTTTAATTCTGCCTCTTCCTTGAAAATTGAACTGTGATCCCCTAAATGTAATGAAAAATCGAGATAGTTTCGATTCTGTGTTTGCACCCAAATCAAATAACCATTTTCATCAAACCCACTTCTTTTTAAGAGATAGTATGACCATTTGTGAACTTCTATTTTATCATCAAGGGGAACTCTCAATAATGAAAGAAAATACGGAAGCGAAACATACCCTTTCGGGATCGTAAATTTTCGCGGATAAATCTTTCGATCAATTTTAATTAATTCAAACGTTAAAACACTTATCAGGTTTGACTCATGTTCAATGTATTTTTTAACTAAGCCAGTACTAAAAAAAATTTCCCCAGAGGGAAGTGAGAAATGGAGCGGTTTTTTTTCAGAGACAAGATAAAATTTTAAATCAACATTCCTATCTTTAAAAAAAGAGCTATTACTATCAATCACTTTTTGCGAGATCTTTTTAAGATAATTTTCTAGGTATCGACTAAGACGAACCACTTTAATATCACTATTTTTAATGAAACCTTTTCCAATGGTTTCGTAGTGAGCTACAAAGTCCTGCTCGCTCACTCTCCTGTCTTCTATTAAATCGCTACCCCAGTCATCGTCGCTTGAGCGAAACCAAGAACAAGAAGTTAAAAGAATTAGAATTAATAGTTTCATATCTAAAAAAAAAGGGACTTAATAAAGTCCCTTTAATTATAGTCATCCTTGTCTATACTTTACTAGATTTCTTCCGGGAAATCCTCTTCCTCAAAAGACTCATCGTCTTGAGGCATTTCGGCTTTATTCATTTCCGGAGCTGGAGCTACTGGAGCAGCAGCAGTTTCTTTCATCTGCTCAGAAGCAAGATCTCTTCCATCTTCAGGGATGTAGTAAAGAGTAAATCCAGCGTAGATCTTATTTGGATCCTTAATAAGTGGCTTATTGTTATCCCAGATTTTTCTCCACTTAGACATTGTGTTATACACTTTGTCAGAGATGATTCCGAGAGTATCTCCTCTTTGAATCAGATATGGTCTTCCTTGTGGATTCCAAACAAATCCTGATCCTTGAGTATTATATGAAAGCTGCATTCCTGGAGAAATCACTGTACTTCCTCCAAGCTTGTCACTGTTTAATCTTTGGATTTCTTTCCATCTTGTATAGTCACCGTAGAGTTTAAATGAAATTAACATGAGGGTTTCGTTTGGTTGAACAGAATAAGAACTTGTTGGCCCTGCATCTGCAATGTTAACCGCTGGTGCTGGACTTGGAATCGGAGCTTCTTGAACAACCGGCATTTCAGAAGCAGTGTCTGCATAAGCTGCACCGTCTAATGCCTCAATCGCAGGCTCACTATCAGCAACAACTTCTTCTTCAACTGCACCGAGTTCTTCTAGACCTTCTTCAGAACTTTCAGCGAGTTCTTCCTCGTCTTCAAATCCTTCGTCTTCCCAACTTTCCTCGCCACCTTCGTCAGCGTATTCTTCGTCACCCCAACTTTCTTCGCCTTCTTCAGCGATTTCTTCATCGGCGAATTCTTCATCTTCAAAGCCTTCTTCGCTATCAACGACTTCAACATCTTCTTCGCCTTCAAAGGATTCCTCCCCGTCGACCATTTCAATGTCATCGCCCTCGGATGCATCTTTCGAATCTTGCGACTTAGAACAAGAGTAATAAAACAACAGTGATAAAAGTGTTAGCAGTTTTAAAAATTCCATTTTTGTTTCCTCACGTTAAACTCTAAGGATAATTATAGAGTCACTAAGACCCTTAACGGTACAGGGGAAAAAAAGTTCACTTTTAAATCATAATAGGAAAAATTTACTTGAACTAATAACGAACTTAATAAGTATAGAATAGGTCTTGTTGTTCCATTGAATCATAAATTCTTTGAACTAATTGATCGAAATGCTCTGGTTGCTCGATAAAATCTAGATCATCTGTATCCACGTGAAGCGCCTTACCACCAGTATAGCCTTCATACCAATCATGGTAATAACCATTAAGTCTTTCTAAGTAGTCAGACGGAATGCTCTGTTCATACCCTCTACCTCTTAATTGAATTCTTTCTTTAAGTTTTGGAAGTGAACGCTTTAAAAAGATCATAAGAGTCGGGTATCGCAAATGTTCAGTCATTGAATGGTATAAACGGAGATAACTTTCATAATCTCTCTTATCAAGATCACCTTGTTCAAATAAAGCGCGAGCAAAAATATGAGCATCTTCATAAATAGAACGATCCTGAACTGCGCTAGCTCCTGATTGCTCAATCATTTTATGAGTCTGAAACCTGTGTGAGAGAAAATAAATCTGTAAGGGAAACGACCATCGGTTCATGTCTGCGTAAAAATCAGAAAGGTAAGGGTTGTCCTCCACTGATTCATAAAACGGTTTAAGATTTAAACGCTCGCAGAGCATTTTGGTTAGAGTCGTTTTACCGCTGCCTATATTTCCAGCAACGACGATAAATAGCTGATTATTTTTGTCTATCATTTTTCAATCAATCTGAAGGATTACAAAAATAATGTCAAAGTTCCCCTTCTTACTTTTTATAACTTGAAAGGTATTAGGACTATTTTCTGCCATGCGATGGAGCACGTGTTTTTGTTAACTATCCGCTTGAGAGGCTATAAGATAAGTTATGAGACTTTTTCGGGTAAACTTTTTTTATTTTGTACTCTTGACCTCGTCGCCATCTCTTTTTAGCCAATCACTTGTTGATGAACTTGAGACAACGACACCGACAGCTCAAAGAGGTCTTAATGACAACACATTCACTGAAGAGATTGTTGTAGTTTCTAAAAGCAAAAGAATTTTTATCCTAACTAATAAAAATCAATCACTAGAGCCAGGCGATTTTGTCACGATGTTAGTTGGAGATCGAAAAATTGTGCGTGGATTGATCGCAAAATCACGAGAAGGTAAAAGCGCATTCAAGGTTCTTAAATCTTATAATGATCGAGCAAAATCACGACTTAAACGGGGAATGTCCGTTCAGTTATTCCGAGGCGATGAATCTTTATTGACCGAAAATGAGGAAACAAAACCCGAACTTAGAATTAATAATGAAGCAGATCTTTTTAGTGATAACGTCTTATTTGAAGAAGAAGCACCAAAAAAGAAAACATCTTCTATTAAAAACAATAATCTCATCCAATCCAGCATTGGTCTTATTCAGGGAATTGATAATAACGGAGATGCCGCTTTTTATAATCATTTCGCTCTTTCTTGGAGTTACCGTCTAAAAGAATTTGTTTGGTTCGAATCTATTTTTGGATACAGCACAGCCAAACGATTTCCTTCACCTGATATTTCTACGGATCTTTTTAATTTAACTGTTAGAGCAAAGTATACTTATGAGTTACCCTTCTTCTCATATCTTCAGCCTTATGCTGGATTACAAATTGTTATCGCAAACAGTCCCGAGGCTGGATCCGGCCCTTTGGTAAGCGCTGCTCAAGCAAACAGAGAGCTTGACCTTGTTGATGATATTGGAAAGATCGCTCCTGCTCTTGGTGTGACTTACCTTAAAAGGCTTGTTCCCAGTTGGTTTGTTACCGTAAACATGGGTCTTGACTTAATTAGTGTAGGGTTGGCCATTGAGTATTAGAGTTTTAATCCTTTTTTTACTTTGTGGTTGTGGAGTGAAACGCCCACCAATTCCAGAAAATGATCTGCCATCAATTACTGATAAATACACTGAAATTAAAAAAATTTCCGAAGACGCCAAGTCTGAAAAAGCAAAATCAAAAAAGAAAAAATAATGAGTCTAATCCTTGCTTTAGGTAGTAACGTCGGAGAAAAACTAAACAACCTCCAACGAGCAAAAGAGCTCATTAATAAAGAATTCAATTTCATTGCTGAAAGTCGGGTATATCAATCTGAACCCGTAGACTACCTTGATCAAGATCTTTTTTTAAACCAAGTTCTTGAATACAAGATTCCAGTTAACCTTGGTCCTCTTGAATCATGGGAAAAACTTAGAAGCATTGAACTTGAAATGGGGCGAAACAAAGTTATTCCCAAAGGTCCAAGAAATATTGATATCGATATAATTTTCTGGGGAACTGAGTCTTTTAACTTTAAAAACCTTATTATTCCTCATTCCTCTTGGAGTGAACGATCTTTTGTTGTTAAACCGCTGTTAGAGTTACCCTTCTCTGAAGTCATTAAGGAAAAATTTGATATACCCGAGCAATTTGATTCTAAAGCTGAACCTTATGGGGTACCAGGTTCTTCATGACTGCGTCAGTAATCTTTTAAAAGTGTTATCTGTTAAACTACAATAGCGACTGACGCAGTCATGAAGAACCTGGTACCTGTGGAGTTTTTATGGATTTTAATTTATCCCCAGAACAAAAAGAATTTAAGGAACATGCTCTTAAATTTGTAAAAAATGAAATTATTCCCGTCGCTCAAAAGTTTGATGAGTCAGGGGAATATCCAAGAGAGATTTTTCAAAAAGCTTGGGAACTTGGTTTAATAAACACGTCTATTCCCGAAAGTTTAGGAGGAAATGGTTTTAATAATCTTGAAGCCTGTCTGATAACAGAAACTCTTGCTTATGGCTGCATGGGAATGAATTCAAACTTTATGGCCAATGACCTTGCACTCCTTCCAATTCTTATTGGTGGCAACGAAGAACAAAAAAAGAAATTCATCACACCCTTTACCGAAAGTTTTAAAATAGCTTCTTTCTGCTTAACTGAGCCCAACAATGGATCTGACGCAGCAGGAATCAAAACAACTTTCACCGACAAAGGCGATCATTGGGAGGTTAATGGTGACAAGATGTGGATCACGAATGCGGGCTATGCCGATCTTTTCGTTGTTTATGGAACAATTGATCCAGAATTAAAGCATAAAGGAATTAGCTGCCTTGTTATGGAAAAAGGTGTTGAAGGTTTAGAGATCGGAAAAAAAGAAGACAAGATGGGTCATCGCGCTTCAGACACAAGAGGTTTGAAGTTTAACAAAGTAAAAGTTCCTAAAGAGAATATGTTGGGTAACCCAGGAGATGGATGGTTAATTGCCATGAAAACTCTTGATCATTCTAGACCACTCGTTGCGAGTTCGGCGGTTGGTGGCGCTCAGCGCGCTCTTGATTGTGCCGTTGAGTACTCCAAAGAAAGAACTCAATTTGGAAAGCCTATTAGCGCACACCAGGCTATTCAAATGATGATCGCAGACATGGCCATCAAAGTTGAAGCTTCGAGACTGCTTGTTCATAAAGCTGCTTGCATGGCAGATAATAAACAAAGGAATACGGATATTGCTTCATACGCTAAAGCTTTTGCGGCAGATTCGTGTATGGAAATTACCACTGACGCTGTACAAATCTTTGGCGGATACGGCTATAGCAAGGAATACCCCGTAGAAAAGCTCATGAGAGACGCAAAACTGCTTCAAATCTACGAAGGAACCTCACAAATTCAAAGACTTGTAATTGCCAGAGAAGTCCTTAATAAATAGAATAAGTGCCAGCACCTTTTTCGTGTCGCACTTGCTAAATGTTCTTTATTCTTTGGAAATTTGAGCTTTTAGCAAGTGCGACACGAAAAAGGTGCTGGCACTATTTTACACTATTTTATTCCCAAGGAGAAAAAATGAATATCTTCGTTTGCGTAAAACAAGTTCCTGATACTGAAACGAAAATCACCCCCACTGGCGATGGATCATTCATCGAGACTAGCTCTATTAAGTGGATCATGAATCCTTATGATGAGTTTGCAGTTGAACAAGCTCTTCTTATCAAAGCTGATAACGCTGAAAGCACTGTCACCGTTGTGAGAGTAGGAAGCACACAAGACACTGAAGCTCTTAGAACGGCTATGGCGATGGGGGCTGATGAAGCTTTTCTTGTTGAAACAACAGAGAACCTTGATAGCTATATGACAGCAAAAGCTCTTAAAGGCGCGATTGAAAAATCTGGAAAGACGCCTGACTTGATTCTCTCTGGTAAACAAGCGATCGATTCAGATGCTCTACAAGTTCCACAAATCCTGGCTCAAATGCTTGACCTTCCTTCGGTTAGTGTTGTTGTTGGATTTGAAAAAGATGGCGATAAAATTACCCTCAAGCGTGAAGTTGAAGGTGGGGCCTTAGAAGTTTATGAAGTTACTGGTCCAACCGTGGTCGCTTGTAACAAAGGTCTTAACACTCCAAGGTATGCTTCCCTTCCTGGAATCATGAAAGCAAAAAAGAAACCTCTAACAACTCTTAGTTTATCGGATGTTGGTGTTTCAGACGGTGACCGAAAATTAAAATTTTCTAATTTTCAACTTCCACCAGAAAAACCACCTGGGAAAAAATTTGATGCAATGGATGAAGCAGCGGCAGCAGGTGTTGTCAGTGAAGTTGTTGGTCTCTTAAGAACAGAAGCAAAAGTAATCTAAAGGATAAAAAAATGGCAAATGTATTAGTATTCGGAGAAACAAGTAACCAGTCAGTTAAGCCTGTCACCTACGAGATTTTAGGAAAACTTGCTGGTCAAAATATTGAAGTTGTCACTATTGGAGATATTGATTCTGACAGCCAAGCAAACCTTGCAAAATATGGAGCTGCAAAGATTCATAAATTAAAAGGTGATGCTCTTGATAAATATAGCCCTGAGGGCTACGCCAATGCTCTTGCAAGTTTCATCAAAGGCGGAAGCTATGATTTCGTTTTCAGTGGAGCAACTTCTACTGGAAAAGATCTCTTCCCACGCTTAAGCGCTCAGCTTGAAGCCGGTTGTGCCAGTGATTTAACGAACTTCATATTTGAAGGCGATAACTTTAGTGGAACAAAACCATTTTTTGCTGGTAAGTGCTTAGCTAAAGTTGAAATTCAAGGACCAAAACCACACTTTGTAACAGTAAGACCAAACGCTCTTGGCATGCCAGCAAACGAAAGCGCTGGGGCTGGAGAAGCAATAGATGTAAATGCTGAAACTGGAAATATCCGTGCGGCGATTAAAGAAATCATTAAGGGTGCCTCTGAAAAAGTAGATCTTACTGAAGCCAATATTATTGTTTCAGGTGGTCGAGCAATGAAAAACGCCGAAAATTTCAAAATTCTTAATGAGCTTGCTGATACAATTGGAGCAACTGTCGGTGCTTCAAGAGCTGCCGTTGATTCAGGGTATGCGCCTCACTCAATGCAAGTTGGACAAACAGGAAAAACAGTTTCCCCTACTTTATATATCGCTTGCGGAATCTCTGGAGCTATTCAACATCTTGCAGGAATGAGAACTTCAAAAGTTATTGTGGCCATCAACACCGATCCTGACGCACCTATCTTTACTAAAGCTGATTACGGAATTGTTGGAGACCTTTTCACAATTGTTCCGATGCTCAACGAAGAATTTAAAAAGATTCTATAGCTAAGAGAGCCTCTCCTCGGAGAGGCTTTTTAATACCATGAGAGAAAAAGTTCTCGGATTCATTATTTCATTAATCTTTCGAGTTTATTCACTCACTTTTAGATATGAAGTTATCTATGAGGATGAAGAACAAGCGGATCTAATTCAAGGAAACTTAAGAAACCGAGAACCCCAAGAACAAAGTTATATTTATGCCCTTCTTCACCAGCAAGAAATCCTGATGATTGATTACTTTGCTAAATCTGGTCTTTGTGGACTTGTTTCAAACTCTAAGGACGGACAAATCCTCGCAGAAATTGTTCATCGTTTTGGATACAGAACAGTGAGGGGATCTTCACACAAGGGTGCTGTTCCCGGCCTTAAAGCTTGCATGAGAAAGTTAAAAGAGGGCCATAAAATTAGCATTGCCGTTGATGGACCGAAAGGACCTATCTACAAAGTGAAACCGGGGGTTATTTTTATGTCTGAAAAGAGTCACTCTCCCATCGTTCCAATATCAGCACATCCTGAACACTACTGGTGTTCAGAAAAATCTTGGAACAAGATCTTAATTCCTAAACCCTTCACAAAAATAAAAATAAAGTTTGGAAAAGTTGGTTACTATACAGCAGAAGAACTTGAAGTAAAACTTAACTCACTCCGTGAGTACGTTCACCCTAACGATTAATTAACTTTCGTATGCATCTGGCTCTTCTCTTTGAGCCTCTTCTTGATAATAATTATCATTCTGATAATCATCTTGGTAACCTTGATCTTGAACAGGTTCATTCATTTCTTCTTCACGCATCTGATCTCTTTGATCTTCCTCAATGATTTCAGCATAACTTAAAGCTCTTTCACTTGAGTTTCTAGAAACAAATTTCATCCTTGAACCCTGATAAGGTCCATTTACAAGTGTTACGGTATAGTTTGAGTTTCCTGATTGATAAAGCATTCCTGAATAGGTTTCTCCGCCATGATCATAAGTAAAAACATTTCCATTCATTTCAGTAAAGTCAGCTGTGATTTCATCTTCGTTCGGAAGAAAAATTTCTAAAGCCTCAATATACCCATCTCTGGCCACGAGAGATCCCTCAGCTTCACCTTGCTTTAATACTTTCTTAAAGTGTTTTGCATTTGAGAATTCAATAAGCTCTAAATTCAAGTCTGATTTGATGTGGGCCATCTCATTAGTTTCAGCAGCTGTTTCACGTGGATCCTTAACCTCAACGGCGTTTTTATAAACACGAGGTCTTCTCTTGGCGTAACTTTTTACCCTAGAAGGTCGCTTTGGAGCTGCTGCAAGCAAAGCCTTATCTTTTCCTATGGGTAAAGTGTCCTTGATAACAATTGTATACTTGGAATCATCGAATAGAGATTTACTAATTCTAAAGTCGATAACATAGGTGTTATAGAACCCTGAGCCCATCAAGAGGCACACTAAAATTGAAACCATTACGGTCGATAAGTTTTTTACACCTAAACTCTGCATCTTTTGAATCCTGTTCAAAATTTATAATCTTTCAGGGTCATTAAGAGCAAAGATCGGGCCAAGTCATTCAAACTTATAATTTCGGGGGGTTAGGCTTAGAAATTGACTAAGAAATGTGTACAGGTTTTAGACACCCGTTAGAATACTATCAAAAAATGTGACAGATTTTTATTATTCGTCTGTCTCCGGTGACGAACCCATATAGTCAGCATGTGAAGATATAAATCGCTTTAAAGCGATGACAACAATTTCATCTCTTGAGAGATCACTGTTCTTGCACATGATTTCTAATGACTCCACGACGGATTTTTCAATGTTTACATTTAAAGGTGCTAGATCACCACTATTGTGTTTTTGAGACTTCATCAAAACTCCCTGACATACTTACTCTAACATCGGACAAAGGCTCTACTCTGTTAATTGAGTTCCTTTAATGATGTTAAACCATTTGAAATCTTTTGATAACTCTCCCAGGTCTTAGTTTTAGAAAAATCACTATTTCCCATAAATGGAGCTCCTGAGTCTGCTGATTCCCTAAGTTTTGATTCGAGAGGTATCGCCCCCAAAAAGGTTGTTCCTTGGCTTACAGCTTCCTTTTCTAGTGTTCCAGCCCCAAAAATATCATGAGTTGTTCCGCAATTTGAGCAAATGAACTGACTCATATTCTCAACCAATCCCAAAACTGGAATATTAAGCTTTTTGAACATTTCAAGGGCCCGGTTAGCATCCAAGAAAGCAACATCCTGAGGTGTCGAGATGATAACCGCCCCAGTAAGTTCAATGGCTTGAACCATGGAGAGCTGAACATCTCCCGTTCCCGGAGGGAGATCTATAATAAGATAATCTGTTCCCCTCCAATCCACATCAAAGAAAAATTGGTTGAGAACTCCTCCCAACATTGGTCCTCTCCAAATAACGGGATCATTCTCTCTTACAAATAGACCAAAGCTAATAAACTTCATTCCATAAGCCTCAACGGGAATAATCTTTTTTTCAGAGTTTGAAGTTGCAACGGCTTTTCTTTGATTGAGAAGCATCGGAATACTAGGACCATAAATGTCAGCATCAACGATCCCGACAGAATTTCCTTGATCCGCGAGGGTTTTTGCAAGATTAACAGCAAAGGTCGATTTTCCAACCCCACCTTTACCCGAAGCAATGGCAATGATGTGTTTCACACCTTCAATTTTTTTCTTTGGGGCCATAGTCCCATGCCCTACTTGAAGCTGAGCTGGGTCTTTTGGCTTTGTCGACTCTTCAGGACTTCGCTTTGGAATCGATTTATAGACCTCATCAGATCTTTCCGAAATTGTTTTCAAGAAAATCGAATCATCGCTATAAAAACCTCCAAGATCTCGTATTAACTTGGCTTCCTTTTCTCTTTTTTCAATTGGGCTAAGTCCATCACGCCTATAAGTGAGGGTTAGTTTCTCACTTATATCGAGTGATTCAACTCGATCTTTTCCGATAATTGTATGAATAATTTGTGTGACTTTATCTTTATCAGTCATGCAGTGCTCCATTGAAGTGCTTCTAGCTTTGTGTAAAATATTAATAGTTTAAAAACAGGGCGCTGGCAAAAATGAGCTATCATCGTAGAAACTTTGCATTGATTAATCCTAATCAACAATTAAAAGTCATATTTTTGGTGAATATTTTATGTTTTGCCGTCTTTACGATGTACCCAGTAGTACTTTTCTTTGTCTTTAAAAACCTTGAACCTGATAGCTATTTAACCAATGAAATCAAAGAGCATCTCTTTCTTAAACTTCTCGGGTTTTTTCTGCTGTTTCAAATTATCTTCCAGCTAATTATTTCTTATATTTTTATTACCTATACAAAGAAGCTATCGTCTCCCGTGGAGAAACTCGGAAGTTTTCTTGAATCCCTAGTCGATGGGCGAGATGTAAAAATAGCTTTTGCTGACGATGAATTTTTTCAAGACCTCGGTCCTGTATTTAAAATGCTCAAGAAACGAGAAGAGAATAAAAGACGAGTGATTGTAAATCTAGAAAGAGAAATAGAGTCTTTACTTGACCAAGAAGATCAGGAGTCAAAAAGAAACGCTCTGTTCTTCCTAAAAAGTGAGGCTAGTTCTCTCAAGTAACCAGATATGTCATTTTCCCTCTGTTAACTTAATCCATAATTCACGTTAAAATAAAAACTAGACTCTGGTCTGGAGACTTTATGCGTTTGTACTTACTTTTAATTGTCATTCTTTCTTGCGCGTCAAAGCATCCTTTTGCGGACTTTTCTTCTGATGAAGAAGAGCTCACACAAAATATTCACACAATATTTCACTCTCGCTTTAAAGAAATTAGAAAAGATCGTCTTGATCAAGCACAAAAAAATATCTCTAAATTCTCACACTTCAAACCCTATAAAGTTTGGCTTGATGATATTGCTCATATTTATCAATACAATACCGTTCATGAAAAAATTTATTATTGTCACCAAGATATTTTAAAGAAATCTGATAAGTATCCTTATTCATATCTTTATAAAAACCTTGTCCTCAAATGTCAGCGCATGGTTGATGAAAATATCGATGATATAAAAGGGTCAATATCGGAAAGTGCCGTATTGGTTCTTTTGGACAACATGAATTACTTTCTCGGAATAGATGAAAATCAGATCCTTCCTTTATTAAAAGAAGTAAAGAGTCCTGATACAAAAAACAGAATCAACTATCTACTCACCCAACACTTTAACCTTATTGAACAAACACCACCGCGGTACCTAAAAAACTACATCACCATTAATTCGAACCTTTCGAAACTTGTTTCAAAGCATGGTTACGATTTTAAAGAAAAGAGAGCTAAGTTTTACAGAGATATCTCAAAGGATATCCGTGTTATGTACAACTATGGTGCGACTCCTCAAATTCACAAATCTGTCAAAAAAAGATTTGGAAGAGTGAAGAATAAAATCAGAAAGAATGCTTATTTTTTAGATAATAGCGCACACCGAGAAGAATTTATTAGCTTTGCTTTGTTTTTGAATAGAAACCAAAAAACCGATAGATCTCGCCAGATTTTAGACCTTCTAACAAGTGAATACACTTTGAACAAAGGACAAAAAAACAAGGTCTGGTTTAACTATATTTGGTCTTATGTCATCGACGGAAATTACAATGCCGCCTTAAGCTACATTGAGAAAAACAAACTTATTGAAAACTTTCACAAGCTTTATTCTCAACCACAGTTTTGGATTGCGCGAGTCATTGAGCTCAAAGGAAATAAAAAAACAGCTGACTCTTTAAAAGCTAAGCTCGTTAAGCATAACCCCATTTCTTTTTATGCTTCAATCGTCATGAAGGATTTTCAAATTGAAGACTCTCCTTATTTCAAAGAACTAAGCTCTTTTTACAAAAATGAAAAAGACCTTAATGATCTCTCAGAAAAATTTAAACAATACGACATTGCACTGGAAAGAATTAAAGCCTTCACCGCTTCCAATGCTCGGAGTCTTATTCATCTTGAATTAAAAGAAGTTAAGAATCATTTCTTCAAGCATGAAGAAGACAAAGAGACGAGAAGTTCTTTTCATTATTATATTAGCCAACAACTTCATAAATATGGGGCTTATTTGACCTCATTTCGTGTTCTCTTTAATGCCATGGAGGAAAATGAAGTTCAACTCTCCTATGGCCTTTTAAAGAATATATTCCCTAAACCCTTTGAAGGCGAAATTGATAAAAATAAAGAAAATTTAAATGAAATTTTTCTTTATTCCCTTATCAGACAAGAATCAGGATTTAACCCTCGCGCGAAGTCACCTGTCGGAGCCTTGGGACTTATGCAGCTAATGCCTGGAACTGCTAAACGATATGAAAAGAAAATCACCAAGAACAGTCTTAAAACTCCGGACAAGAATCTAGAAATCGGAGTTAAGTATCTCAAAGATCTCTTTAAAAGGTACGACAATAACCTCGTAGATATTCTCTCTGCTTATAATGCCGGTGAAAGAAGAATTGATAAATGGCGAAGAACTTATCTTACAAAGAGTGAGCGCCTTAATAATATTGAATCTATTCCTTTTAACGAAACAAGAAAGTACGTTAAGTTAATTTTAAGAAATATGTTCTTTTATAATTTCGTTCACTTCAACAGGGCACCCGCTGAGATTGAGCGAGGGCCAGAACAAGCAAAGAATATTTAGTTTTTTCTTGTAAGAAGAAAACTTAAAACCTCTGACCACCAGACCGTGTGCTTCTCAAAGTTTTTATGTTCTTTTCTATAACTGCCTTCAAAAGTAAAAGCGAGTGTATTAAATCTTTCATAATAAAAGTCTTTAGATGTTCCAACGGGGTAATACCCAAGTACTTCACCAGTAATTCCATGTCTGTATCTATTATCTATATTCTTTTTCATCGATTCACCGATAACTCTGTGTCTTCTTAAGTCATCCGCAGGCATACGCTCTTTCTTATAGCTCCAAGGATAAAGAAGTGAGCCATTACAACAATGATAATCAACGGTCAGATCAAGTCTTAATTCAGGAATGACAATTTCTTTTTCAATAAACTTTCTAAGGTTTTTCATTTCAAGTTGTTTAAATCCTATTTTCGAAGCTCCCTTAACTGTAAAATCCCTATTGAGATCAGCTCCGTCATAGTTATATCTCGACCGACTGTCATAGCCATCTGGATTTAAAATTGGAAAGAAGAAAACTACGCCACCCGTCGAGAGATACTTATAAACACTATTTTCTCTTTTTGAGTTTTCTGAAAACCAAATTGGAAGTCGATCCGCTATATTAAGATATTCATTTCCATGAATCGATCCCGTAATAATAATCGCTTTAGAATGATTTCTTTTCTTTAGAGGCGCTTGAACTCTAATCGCAACAAGAGGTCGACCCTGAAGACTCTCCCCATACTTAATAACTGACACCAAATCAGGGAATCTTTTTTCAAGTAATTGAAAGTCTTTTACTTGCTCAGAATAAGGCTTTCCTTCAATCCCTGAATCACTGAAGTAATCGAGGTGTGGGTAAACATTAAAAGACAAAGTAAAAAAAACGAGAGCTTTAAACATCGCTATTCCTTGAAGTTGTAGATTTTCAAAAATTTTAGCGAATAGGTGAATAAATGGAAAACTTAGTGCATCAAACTACACATTAAAGCGAAAGTGCATCACGTCACCATCTTTTACGACGTATTCCTTACCTTCAATTCTCAGTTTTCCGGCCTCTTTAACTTTAAGTTCCGTTCCGTATTCAAATAGATCGTTACAGTGGAAAACTTCCGCTTTAATAAATCCTTTTTGAAAGTCAGTATGAATAACTGCGGCAGCCTCAGGAGCCTTAGCGCCACCCTTAAAGGTCCATGCACGAACCTCTTTCTCTCCTGCAGTAAAGTAAGTTTTTAACCCGAGAAGATCGTAACCTTTTCTAATCAATTGAGTGAGCCCCGATTCTTCCAGACCA